>JAIOJU010000246.1 GCA_019911765.1 Thiobacillus sp. | reverse complement strand
CATCCGGGTCGTCCTGACGCTCGTTTTCGTCCGGGCTGTTGCCCGATTCATTGTCGCTGTCGAACAGATGCTCGTCGAACGATTCTTCCGGCGTGTCCTCGGGAATCAGCGGATAGATTTCCTCCGCCGACAGGGTCATGAAATTCTGGTCGGCGAGGATGCCATGCAGCGGCGGCTTCAGCCCTTCCTCGATCAGCATCAGATTCACGGCATGATCGCAGGCCACGTCCCAGCGCCGCTTGACGCGGTGGTTGCGGCGGTGTGGATGGCCCATGGCGCAGTGCATCGCCTCGTGCGCGAGGATGAACTGCGTCTGCGCCAGCGACAGATTGTCGACAAATTTGGGATTGAAATAAAAGGCCTGCGCATCGGTGCCGGTCGTGGTGCACCAGTCACCGCCAACCTTGAGCGGCAGATGCATCACCAGCGCGCCGAGAAACGGGCGCTCCATGATGAGACGGGTGCGCGCCGCGGCAAGCTTGGTGAGAATCGGTTCAAGTGCGGCGTCGGACTGTTCAGTCATGTTGGGCACCTTCAGAAATCGTAGCGAGCGGGCATCAGGCGGGTGCGCCCGGAGCGCAGGAACCGGAATGTACATGTAAGTACATGAGGATTCCGAGCACCGGACGCATCCGGATCATGACCGCGCAGTAGATTTATGAGGGTGCTCATCAATGTTCGTACAGGACCAGGTCTGTAATGCTGTTGGCCCACTCGGCAAATCCCGGCACGGCAAACAGCGGCCGGCCCACGGCACGGTGCAGGTCGGATACCAGCATGACGCCCATTTCGCGCTGCGGAAAACGCTGTGCATATTTGAGGATATTGCCGTATACCGTCGGCGCATTACCTGTATCGGCCGCCTGCAGGGCCTTGCGCACCAAGGCCGCCGCCACGCCGTATTGCAGGTCGATCCCCTCTGGCACCGCGGCATCGGCACCGTTGATGATGGCATCGAGGTCCGGCATCTGCGCCATGTTATCGACAAAGGTTTTCAGTTCCAGCCCGGCCGACTGGCCGACGCACGCCATCAGCGAATCGGCCAGCAGTCCGGTCTTGTCGAATTTTTGCAGCGCGCGGTGGGCGTATTCCCACGAACGCGGGCTGGGAAAAGCTATTGGAGTATGTGCCGGATCGAAGCTGAACAGCAGGTCGGGGCGAAAGCGCAGGAAGGCGATCACGCGCGGGTCGATGTCTTCGGCATGCGCCCAGTCCACCCAGTCATCGAGATTGACTTCCACTTCATAGTGCGTAAAGCGGTTGGCCAGCGGCGCCGGCATCGCGTAGGTCACGCCACGGTCGCCCTGGCGATTGCCCGCGGCAAAAATCACCCAGCCTTCCGGCACGGTGTATTCACCCAGACGGCGGTCCAGAATCAACTGATAGGCTGCAGCCGAAACGGTGGGGGGAGCCGAGGTGATTTCATCCAGAAACAGGATGCCTGCGGGACCATGACGCCCGGCGTCCGGCAGCACCGAGGGAATCGACCACTCGACCAGCTGGCCGTTACGAAACGGAATGCCGCGCAGGTCGGTCGGTTCCATTTGCGACAGCCGGATATCGATCAGGGGCACGCCATGCTGCTGCGCAATCTTGGCCACGATCTGCGATTTTCCGACGCCCGGCGGGCCCCACAGCATCACCGGGGTATGGTGGCCGTCGGCAGCGCTGTCGAATTCGCGGTCGAGGATGGTTTCAATATGGGAAGGACGCATGGGCAAATCAGAACAACGATAGATGAACCCAAATGATAATCGCTCACGCGCCCAGCTGCCAGTTTCAGCCTTGCCCGGGGTGGGGAGACTTTGGTACCGTGCCCTAAAGGATTCTTTTCAATACCCCCTTGAGGGGTACTCCGATCCACTACGCACTAAAGTGCGTGTGGAATCGTATGCCCCACAAGGGGACTCCGACTTTCTACGGGCTGAAGCCCGTGAAAGATCGTATGCCCTAAAGGACTCCGACTTTCTATGAGCTGAAGCTCATGAAAGATCGTATGCCACGAAACCGACTGATTGGATGCAGCATGAATTTTTGCAGTGAGTGTGGCAATGCAGTGACATTGCGTGTGCCGGACGGCGATCATCTGCCACGCCATGTATGCCCGGGCTGCGGCACCATCCATTATCAGAATCCCAAAATGGTCGTCGGCTGCATTCCCGAGTGGGAAGACAAGGTGCTGCTGTGCCGCCGCGCCATCGAACCCAGATACGGGCTGTGGACCCTGCCGGCGGGTTTCATGGAAAACGGTGAGACCACGCAGGAAGGCGCGGCACGTGAGACCTGGGAGGAAGCCGGCGCCCGCATTGAAGTGGGCAAGCTCTATACCTTGTATAACCTGCCGCACGTCAATCAGGTGTATTTCCTGTTCCGTGCCCGGCTACTTGACCTGGACTTCCAGCCCGGCATCGAATCGCTCGAAACCCGGTTATTTTCCGAAGCGGAAATCCCCTGGAATCAAATCGCGTTCCGCACCGTGCGCGCCACGCTGGAACAATATTTCAGCGACCGCCGCAGCGGATCATTCGATTTTCATTTCGGGGATATCCGCCCGCTCTGACATCAGCCACAGGCTCAAGCGGCCTGTGCGAGCTGCTCCCGGCCCAGCACATCCATTCCCACGCGCAACCAGCCCTCGTGGCTTTCCTGAACTTCACCCAGCCGCAGGCGATAGAGCATATCGCCATCGCTCAGCATCAGGGGCGCGCCCAATTGATAGTGGGTACGTGGAATCAGCAGATTGCTGACGCCTTGATCGGTCTGGCTCATCGGTAGAAACACGGCCCAGGTTTTTTCCTTCACCGCGCCTGGCACATCCGCCTCAAAATAAACCTCTACCCGCTTGGGATGGCGTGACAGGCGCTGCATGCCCACCAGATGCTGGCCGTCTTCCTCACGGTTCCAGCGTAGCGCGAGCAATTGCCAGACATTTTCCGCGGGGTCCCAGCTCACGGCCACCAGATGGCCATGCGGCAATTTCGGTTCATCCGGCAGCGCGAAGCCCATGCCTTCAGGGCTTTCGTCGCGCAGCATCCACGGCTCCAGGGCCGGGCGCTCCCGCGCGGTATCGGGATGGATCAGCGCTGACAGGATATTTTCCATGCCTGCCGCCACCCACACGCGGCCAAAGCGATTGGTGCGCTGACGATTGCGACGAATCCCGCCGCGCTCGATCAGGCTCGCCACCTGCCGGGTCAACCCGTTGTCAGCGTCCACCCCTGTGGATTGATCCAGCGACTTGAGGTATTCGACCAGCGGACCCAGGGCAAAGTAACGCAGGCGACGACCCTGCACCCACTCGTCTTCCAGCACGCTGGCACCCTCGCTCAGCGACAGGTCAACCATGTGCGTATGCACGGCGCGTTGCGGTACGGTTTCAGGCAAGGGCAAGGGCTCGTAGCCATCGATCATCTGCGCAATGGTTTCGATTTCCTGGGCCCGATAGCCAAGCGGATGCACCAGCCCCATCAGCACCACCAGCGAATATTCGCGCGCGCAATGAGTGGAACGTGTATGGATCTTCACCGGCTCGGTTGCAAAGCCATCACGCTCGATCAGGCGATAAATCTTGTGCACCCGTCGCCAGGCAGAGGCGGCAGGATTTCGTGCCTGGTGATAATCCCAGCGCATGACCAGGCCGGCATACCGAATTGCACGGGCGGCAATTTCTGCGGCAAAAGGTTTGAGTTCACTGCTCGCCGGATTGCGGTACGCCTGTTTCAGCATGCTCAGCCAGGCCTCGGCCAGTAGCGACCAGAACACCCAGGATTCACGCCACAGCGCCTGCCGCGCCAGACGAAATGCCGCCTGGTTGCGCACATACTGTTCGACGATGCGCAGTTGCAGCGGCAAGCCGACCTCTTCCAGCTTCATCAGGGCCTTCATGCGGTTCACCGTGGCCGCTTCATTTTCTGCATTGAAACGCTCCAGGCCTTCGACCAGGGCATGGTGCGCGTCGTAGTCCGATTCCGACGACAGGGTTTTCAGCCATTTCTCGGCTGCCTTGGTCGATGCGAAGGGCGATCCCACTTCAGCTTTTCTGCGGCGGGTAATGGCACTCAGCATTTCAAACAGTTCTGTCATGGTGTTGGTATCCAGAATCGGGTGCTCAATGACCAGCACCATCCATGCCAAGCCCATCCACGCCTGCCCCGTTTTCAAGGTCTTGGTTTTACTGAAATTTACCTCACAGGCGAGACCATGCTGCCAGCCTGGGTATCGAAAATCCGACACCTGATGACGAAGCCGCGACAATGCGGCCCGGAACCCCAAACGCACGACCGGCTCCGGACAAAATTGAGCGGACCCGTTACAATGCCGGCCGTGGAAGCGTGGCCGAGCGGTTTAAGGCACCGGTCTTGAAAACCGGCGATGGTGCAAGCCATCCGTGAGTTCGAATCTCACCGCTTCCGCCAATTAAAACAATAGCTTATGCGTACATATGCAGCGGTTTTCGCTTCCTTTTGCAGCGCTAAAAACAAGCCGTTTAGCGTATTCTTAGCGGGCAACAGTTAGGGATGGTGATGTCTGAACTGCTTTGCTTTTTTGTGGACGTCCGCGGCGAGGTGTGGGCTGCATGGATTCAGGCTATTCTTTCTGGAGTAGCCATCTACGCCTCTGTCCGTCTAGTAAACCATCAACACAAACTTGAACTCAAACGTGAAGCCAATGGTGAAGTGCAGCGCAAGCGCCAGCACCTGGAGTCAGCGTTTCAATTGATTGGGGCTGTGTACAGAGTCACAAATAAAATTAAGGAATGGTCCAAGGTCAAAGGAGGTGAGCCGGATGACCTGCTTAGAATGAGGCTTGAGCTTGAGGGGTTAGCTGATGCCCTTCGGCAAACCGACTTCGGACGATTCGACCAGCACATGCCTATAGAAGCGACTTTGGTTGCCCTGTCGTCTGCGCGCTTTATGCTGGCTCGCATTGCCCCATCAGAATATGCGGGTTCCTTCACATCGCCCGATGAGATCGGCAAGACAGCATCTGATCTTAGTAACGAGCTAAAGAAACGCCTCGACAAGATTCACGCGGAATACCCAACGTACCACAACACCCGCGCATAGCTCACCCATACCCTAGGGGCGGCACTGTGGTTATCGTCACCCAGCGTGCCCCGTAGCCTCGCTGTCCGATGTGATAGTCTCGATTCAAAGGGAGTAAACAAACCCTGAAGAAGCGATCAATGCTTGTTCTACATATTCAACACAGGCTACATGTCTAATCATCAGCGGAAGATCAAACCTGATATCAAGCGCGCGCTACTCGCGGAAGCTGGTGGCAAGTGCGCAAATCCGGGCTGCACTAACTGGCGCGCGCACATACACCATATCAAGCACTGGGCCGTTTATAGAACCCATGACGCTGATCACATGATTGCAGTTTGCCCCTCTTGTCACGATGAAATTCACTATGGCAAATTAGGAATAGACGATGCAACGCTTTACGCATGGAAGGGGATAAAACGGGAAAGCACTGAGCGGATCACTCAGCTTTTTGTGGAGCCATCAAACAAGGTTCGAATTAGGGTCGGTGAACTTGAGATTGCGACCTCTGTAGGGGAGATGACTGTATTCGAACTTTCAAATAGAAGCAGACTCAGCTTCAGAATTCTGGATGGTGATTTATTGAAAATTTCATGTTGGCTCTATGACAAACATGGAAAAGAAATACTCCGAGTAGTCGACAATGTCGTCCGGGTTCGCAAAGATAAGAATATTGATTTCAGGTTCAGAAGTGGGCGCGCAACAATTTCGGTACCAAACACAGCGCAATATATTCCACCGTGGATGGTAGCAAGCATGCGACATCGGATTCCGGATTTTTGCAGCGGACATAGAGTCGATATTCTTGATATACAAGTTCTAACCCCGGGCATCGCACAACTTAGAGGCATTTGGGCTGACGATAAGAATGCAATTATCCTCTTCTCGGATACGATCGCCTTTTGCCAAAGCAATGCCTATCCGCCCTTCATGGTTGTTGCGTATGGAAAAGGGCCACCACCGATTATCGAATACGATGGACCAGTTACAGGCAGGCTGTTTGGGTTCGCGTCGCAGTAGTCCAACACTTCGAACATCCTAGCGAATGCGAGTGGCGAACACATTGCCTCTCTGTTTTTAGCGGTGCGTTACGTCCGCAGGGTCGCGCAGTTCATCAGCATTAACACAGGCGCATCCCCTCACGTGTCTGCACACAACTTGTCCTGACGCATGCCCACTGCAGCACATCAACACGCTTCCCCTTTACACTAAAATTTCAGTTTGCCAACAATACAACAAACACAGCTTGCTCCCATTACGGGAGCGTGCTACATTACGCCATGCGCATCATCGCGATCAGCCTGCTACGGGCATTCTGGAACAAGCATCCCCAGGCCGAGATGCCGCTCAGGGCCTGGTACGCCGAGGCCAGCCGTGCAGACTGGAAAAACCCGGCAGATATCAAGGCAGCCTATCGCAATGCCAGTTTTCTGCCCGGTAACCGCGTGGTATTCAACATCAAGGGCAATGACTACCGGTTGATCGTGGCTGTGCATTACAACCGGGGCATGATGTTTGTTCGTTTTGTCGGCACCCACGCGGAATATGACCGCATCGATGCCGGCACGATATGAAAGGCCGTACGATGGAACTGAAACCGATCCGCACCAAAGCGGAATACAAAATGGCGCTGGCTGAAGCCGAAGTGCTGTGGGATGCCCCAGAGAAAAGCCCCGAGGCCGACCGCCTGGAAGTGCTCAGCTTGTTGATCCAGAATTACGAGGCCCGCCATCATCCCATCCCCGACCCCGACCCCATCGCTTTTCTGCTGCATGTGATGGACGCACGCGGCCTGACGCGCAAGGATATGGAACCTTATATCGGGAGCCGCGCACGCGTGGCGGAAATCCTCAACCGCGTACGCCCCTTGTCGCTGGACATGATCCGCCATCTGTCATCCGGTCTGGGCCTGCCAGCCGATGTACTGATCCAGCCTTACGAGGCGGGTGATGGCAGAAAAGCGGCCTGAAGCGAGTCCATCATCAAACAATCCACGTTACTTACTCCTGAAGACCATAACCGCGATACGGCGGGAATGACCTATGTCTATCCCGTGGTCTCGCGCCGTGCAGGGGGCGTATCGGTAGGGATCAACCTCAACCCCAACAACGCCTGCAACTGGGCGTGCGTGTATTGCCAGGTGCCGGATCTGGTGCGCGGCACCGCGCCTGAAATTGACCTGGCGCGCCTGGAGACCGAACTGCGGGCGATGCTCACCGACATCCTGCGGGGCGATTTCATGCAAACGCGGGTACCGGCAGAAGCCCGGCGCCTGAACGATATCGCCCTGTCGGGCAATGGCGAGCCGACCAGCGCCAGGGTGTTTCCACAGGTGATCGAACTGATTGGCCGGGTGATGGCCGATTTTGAACTTGTCGACGCGGGCAGGAATAACGCGGTCAAGCTGGTGCTGATCACCAATGGCAGCCTGGCTGACCGGCCGCGCGTGCAGGAGGGTCTGAAAAAAATGGCCGCCTTGAACGGCGAAGTCTGGTTCAAATTCGACCGTGCCACCGCCAGCGGCATGCGCGCAATCAACCAGACCCGGATTTCACCAGACAAACAATTCGAGCGGCTGGCCGTCGCCGCCTCCCTGTGCCCGACCTGGCTACAAACCTGTGTACTCGCGGTGGATGGTGCGCCACCAGCCGAGGCCGAACAACAGGCCTACCTGGCCGTGGCGGCCCGCATTCGTGCACAGAAGATTCCGGTGCAAGGGGTATTGCTGTATGGAC
>JAIOJU010000022.1 GCA_019911765.1 Thiobacillus sp. | reverse complement strand
CCCCCCAAATGGGAGAGGGTGACAAGGCTGGACCTGCCTTGAATGGCGGTGGCGGTATATCGCGCCTGATTGAGGAAGGCAACGTATTCGAGCGCGGCGGCGTCAATTTCTCGCATGTTCTGGGCAGCCAGCTACCGCCGTCGGCCAGCGCCCATCGGCCGGAGCTTGCCGGACGCCGCTGGGAAGCCATGGGCGTGTCGCTGGTGCTGCACCCGAAGAACCCCTACGCGCCGACCGTGCACATGAACGTGCGCTGCTTCGTCGCGATGAAGGAAGGCGAAGCGCCCGTATGGTGGTTTGGCGGTGGCATGGATCTCACGCCGTATTACGGTTTCGAAGACGACGCCCGGCATTTTCATGCCACCTGCAAGAATGCCCTTGACCCGTTTGGTACGGACTTGCATCCACGCTTCAAGGAATGGTGCGACCGTTATTTCTTTCTCAAGCACCGCAACGAACCGCGCGGCATCGGCGGTATCTTTTTCGATGATTTTTCAGAGGGCGGGTTCGACCACGCCTTCGGCATGATGCAAAGCGTGGGCAATGCCTTTCTCGCAGCCTACCTGCCGATCCTCGATCGCCGCAAAGACATGGCTTACGGTGAGCGTGAACGCGATTTCCAGGCGTATCGACGCGGCCGCTATGTGGAATTCAACCTGGTGTTCGACCGTGGCACCTTGTTCGGCCTGCAATCGGGCGGGCGTACCGAGTCCATCCTGATGTCGATGCCGCCGATCGTGAAATGGCGCTACGACTGGCATCCCGAGCCCGGTACCGCCGAAGCACAGCTGTACAGCGATTATCTGGTCGCACGCAACTGGGTATAACGCACGTTGCGTGCACCGGCCAGACAAAACCAGCGACGCGAACAGGGTCTATTCGGTGCCCCCGCAAGGCCAGCCTGCCGTTTGGGCGCCCCCTTTGGCGTTTACAATGCATGATCTGCCTCACGCCTTTCTGCGCAATTTCTGTCAGGATTGCGGATGCATCCACCCCACCTTGTCATCGTTAAACCATGCATAAAGTCCCACGTCGTCTCCTGATCGGTTTTGGCATGCTGTTGCTGCTTGTCGGGATAGCCGGACTCATCGCCTGGGAATTGCTGTCATCGGCAGTGGAGGCAAAATACCTCGCCAAAACAGCGCAGAAAATGACCTGGCAAATGCAGGACGGCCCGTCCAAGCGCATACGTTATCCCGGCGAGGGCCCTTATGACGTACGCCTGGGCTACAGCAAGATGCCCGCGTATCTGACACGGCTCGACAAGGCGGGCTGGAAGATCGACCAGCAGGCGAAAGTCAGCATCCAGATGGCGCGGATCAGCGACCTGGGGCTGTTTCTTCCCTACCATGAAAAAGATCACGCGGGTCTCCGCTTGCAGGACAGTGATGGCAAGACGCTCTACCAGAGCCTGCATCCGATGCGCGTCTACGATCGCTTCGACGAAATTCCCGATGTCCTGGTCAATGCGCTGCTCTACATTGAAAACCGCGAGTTGCTGGCCGAACAGTTTCCCACCCGCAACCCGGCAGTGGAGTGGGACCGCCTCGCCCAGGCGCTGCTGGAAAAAGGCATCAGCCTGATCGACACCAACCGCAACGTGCCGGGTGGCAGCACCCTGCCAACGCAGATTGAAAAATACCGGCACTCGCCCGAAGGCCTGACCAGCAGCATGGGAGAGAAACTGCGCCAGATGGCCACGGCCAGCCTGCGCGCCTATCTGGATGGCACCAACACCCTGCCGATGCGGCGCAAAACCGTGATGGCCTACCTCAACACCGTACCGCTGGCCGCGGCGCCGCGCATTGGTGAGGTCAATGGCGTGGGCGATGGACTATGGGCCTGGTATGGACTGGATTTTGCCGAGATCAACCGCACCCTGTCCCGCAAACCCGCGGCCAAAGACGATGCCTATGCCAGCGCACTCAAGCACGTATTGTCGCTGATCGTGGCTGAACGTCGTCCCTCGTATTATCTGGCTTCCAACCGCAAGGCCCTGGACGCCTTGACGGATGATCACCTTGATCTATTGGCCAGCGCCAGCGTAATTTCCGTCGAACTGGCCGAGCGTGCCAAGAAGGTCAAGCTGCGCAGCACCAAAATGCGGATCGACCCGCCTGCCCCGCGCTTTGTCGATCAGAAAGCCACCAACGCCCAGCGTATTCAAGTCGCAGCCCTGTTGGGCGAGCCGCGCCTTTACGATCTCGACCGGCTGGATCTGCAGGTCAAGACCACCATCAACCAGCCGACCCAGAAACTCGTCAGCTCCTTTTTGCAGAGCCTGGCCCAGCCGGAAGCCGCAGCGGCGGCAGGGCTGGTCGGTCACCGCTTGCTGAAACCCGAAAACCCGATCGCCAACGTCATCTACAGCCTTACCCTGTACGAAAAAACCGCGCTCGGCAATGTGCTGCGCATCCAGGCGGACAACCTCAATCAGCCTTTCGACATCAACAGTCAGGCACGGCTGGATCTGGGCTCCACCGCCAAGCTGCGCACCCTGGTGACCTATCTCGAAATCATCGCGCGCCTGCACCATGAGTACCACACGCTCGATGCCGCCGCACTCAGGCAGAAAGCCCAACCGCAGCGCAATGTGCTGTCGCAATGGGTGGCTGCCACGCTGCTGAACCAGCCAGGCATCAAGCTGGATGCGCTGCTGGATGCCGCGATGAACCGCACTTACTCCGCCTCGCCGCAAACCTTCTTCACCGGCGGCGGCCTGCATAACTTTGCCAACTTCGACCCCAAGGACAACAGCCGCTCGATGGATGTCTGGGAAGCCACCCGCAACTCGGTCAACCTGGTTTACATCCGCATCATGCGCGACATCGTGCTGCACTACGCCAGCGACACGCCGGGGGCCGCGGCACGCATTCTCGACGATGCCGACAACCCGCTGCGTGAAGCCTATCTGGAACGCTTTGTGGAACAGGAAGGCCGCGTCTTCATCAACCGCTTTTACCAACGCCACAACAAGCTTGCGCCAACACAAATGGCGGAAGATCTGTATGCGCGCGTTCACGGCAATCCGCGCCGCTTCACCTCGGTGTTCCGCTATCTGGAGCCTCGGGCCGACTTCGAAACCTATGTCGCCGCCCTGCGCAAATATGTTCCTGCCAGCGAGGGCCTGAGCCAGAATACGCTGGAGTCATTGTACGAGACCCATGAAATCAGCGCCTACAACCTGGCCGACCGCGGCTACGTCTCGCAGATTCACCCGCTGGAGCTATGGGTCGTGAAAGTCCTGCGTGCCGCGCCCAAAACCGACCTCAAGACCCTGAACGAGCAGGGCGGGGTCGCCCGCCGCGAAGTCTATACCTGGCTGTTCAAGACCAGCCGCAAGAATGCGCAGGACATCCGTATCCAGAGTCTGCTCGAAGTCGAAGCCTTCGATGGCCTGCTCAGCGACTGGAAACGCCTGGGCTATCCGTTCGACAACATCACGCCGTCCTATGCCACCGCCATCGGCAGTTCGGGCGACCGCCCCGCTGCCCTGGCCGAACTGATGAGCATTCTGGTCAATGATGGCGTGCGCTCGCCGATGATCAGCCTGACCGGCCTGCATTTCGCCGCCCAAACCCCGTATGAAACCCGTTTGTCGCTCAAACCGGCCAGAGGCGAGCGCCTGATGCCGGCCGAGGTGGCACAGACCGTGCGCCGCGCCCTGGCGCAGGTGGTGGAAAGCGGCACCGCCGGACGCCTGGCGGGCGCCCTCAAGGACGCGACGGATCAGCCCATCACGATCGGCGGAAAAACGGGCACCGGTGACCACCGTTTCGAACGCTACGGCAAAGGCGGACAGTTGCTCGAGTCGCGCGTCGTCAACCGGACCGCCACATTTGTGTTCTACCTGGACGACCGCTATTTCGGCACCCTGACGGCGCTGGTCCCGGGTGAACAGGCCGGACAGTTCGGCTTTACCAGTTCGCTGACCGCGCAGATTCTGAAAACCCTGCTGCCCCGGCTGCAGCCCTATCTGTATCCGAAACCGCCAGCCCTGCCCGCACCGGTTGCGCCCGCCCCTGCCGCAGAAGCCAAGGCCATTCCGCCGGTCGTGCCGCCCGCGCCTGTGACTCCGCGCGCGCCAGTGAAGGAAAAACCGGACGGCGCCACCAGCCAGGCGGCCCCCCCTGCCAAGGAGCCCCCCAGCCGGGGCGGCTTCCCGGAAGATCTCGAGCCCAGCGTGGTCATGCCGGTGCCGCTCAGCTCGCACGGTGAGCCGACCCAGGTGCCGGCGCCGGAAGCGGTGCCTGCCCCATGAAGACCCGCTTGGGATTATGCGTAAATCAGATATGCTGAAAAGCAGGCTGCCCATTCCCTCGCCATGATAGACAACACCCATCCGCTGACTCAGCACACCCCTGGCGATTCCGGAGATGTCAGCATCCCGGCATTGCGTGTGCTGTCCGAAATCACCACCAGTCTGTCCACCGACTCCAATGTCGAGCAGTTGCTGGGGCGCTTTCTTGCGACCATGATCCGCCTGGCGGGTGCCCAGGCCGGCGCGGTACGCATCATCACGGATGATCGCACCCATCTACGGCTGATCGGCTCGGTGGGATTGCCGCCCGAACTGGTCGAGCACGAGAACCTGGTCAGCGTGGACTGCGGCGTGTGCGGCAAGGCGGCGCGCGAGGTGTCGGTCAGCAGCTGGAACAACGTTGCATACTGCAAGCGTCAGGCCAACGATGCCTATTTCAGCGATACCTGCAATACGGTGGTGGCGGTGCCACTGATGCACAAGAACCAGGTGATGGGCGTATACAACCTGTTCATGGAAGAAGGCAAAGCCGTCCCCGAGGATGTGCGCCTGCTGTTCCGCTCGATCAGCGAGCACCTTGGCATTGCGCTGGAAAATGCCCGCCTCACCCGCGAGAACATGCGCATCTCGCTGATGAACGAACGCCAGATGCTGGCCAACCAGATTCACGACTCGCTGGCGCAGACGCTGGCCTACGCCAAGATGCGGCTCACCGTGCTATCCGATGCCATGCATCGCGAGGACTATCCCAAGGCCAACCGCTACCTGGTCGATGTCGAGGAAGCGGTTGACCTCGCCTACGCCGACCTGCGCGACCTCATCACCCAGTATCGCGACCGCATCAACCCGCGCGGGCTGGTGCCGGCCATCCAGGAACTTGCCAAGAGCTTTCGCAAGAAAGCCAATGCCGATGTCGATTTTCTCAATCTGGTGCAGGATGTGTCGCTGTCACCTGACGAGGAAATCCAGGTCTTCCACATCATCCAGGAATCGCTCTACAACATTGCCAAGCATGCCCGGGCACGCCATGTTGTCATCACCTTCGACCTGGAGGACGGCAAATACCTGGTCAACGTCGCTGACGATGGCGTGGGCGTGCAGAAGAAAAATGACGAATCGTCCACCATGGGCAAAAGCTTCGGCCTCACCATCATGCGCGAGCGCGCAGCCAGGTTGAACGGTAAACTCACCGTCGAAAGCCGACCCGCCGGTGGCACCGTCATCCGCCTCGCCTTCCCTCAACATAAACCCGAACACGCCACATGAGCCTCACCCGCATCATTCTCGTCGACGACCACACCCTGTTCCGCAAAGGGCTGGCTGAGTTGCTTGAGCAAAGCGGCGAAATCGAAGTCACCGCCTTTACCGGCAATCCTGACGACGTTGCCATGTTGCTCAAGGCCCACCGGCCCGATGTGCTCATCCTTGATCTCAACATGCCCGGCACCGATGGCATCACCCTGATGCAGCAACTGCGTGCCGCCGACTTCGATCTGCCCGTTCTCATTCTCACGCTGAGCGAAGCTGAAGACGATCTGGCGCGTGCCCTGCGCGCGGGCGCCAACGGCTATCTATTGAAGAGCATGGAGCCCGACGAAGTGGTCGATGCCATCCTGCGCGCGCAACGTGGCGAAACCGTCGTTGCCCCGGCCATGACCGCCAAGCTGGTCCGGTTGTACGATCAAAAGGGCCAGGATGCGAATTCCCTGCTTGACGCGCTGACCCCGCGCGAACGCGAAATCCTCACCCACCTGTCGCGCGGCGAAAGCAACAAGGCCATCGCTCGCGCGCTCGACATCAGCCACGACACCGTCAAGCTGCATGTGCGCCACA
>JAIOJU010000245.1 GCA_019911765.1 Thiobacillus sp. | reverse complement strand
CCCCGGCAGTTCGTGCAAGCGACACGGGCTGGTTTGCAGGCGCGGGCATCGGCTATTCCGAGAATCGCGATTACGAATGTACCGGCTGTGGAGCAGCTATTGGCAGCCTGGATGATTCAGGATTCGCCTACAAGCTTTTTGGGGGCTACCGATTGCATCGCAATTTTGCATTGTCCGCGGGTTATATGGACCTGGCTGACACCAGGGCAGCGGGTGTCGGGGCCGCCTGGAACGACAGGTTGAAAGCAGACGGATTCTATGCAGCTGCGCACGGCATCTTGCCTGTCACCGACAAGATTGATGTATTCGCTACTGCAGGTTTCTTGCGTTGGGACCAGAAGGTGACATTCAATGGGACATCGGGAAGCTTCGATGGCACGGACCTGATGTACGGTCTGGGCGCTGGGTACGCGTTGAACAAGACGGGCGCGAAATTGCAGCTTGAATGGAATCGCTTGACCGACGTGGGCACCAACGACCCTGCTCTCGGGCATATCGACGACTACGACCTGTTCACGGTCAATCTGGTCTACCAGTTCTGAGAACAGGGACCGCTCCTGCCCCTGGCGGTTATTGATTCGGCCTGATGAAGTTTGAAGTGGCACAGAAGCCTGGCTTGCCGAGGGGGGATGAAACAGCGCGGGAGGCCGAATCAATAAGCATTAAAAACAGCGTTCTATTGAGACGGCCCAATGGACAGATCAACCCAGGGAAACGCGAAAAACATCAAGAGGTTCAAACATTACCTGGCCGTCTCAATAGTGCCGCCAGGGTTTCATCTTCAGCGCTTTTTTAGCGCAGCCGCCTTGGGTACCACCAGCCGCACATAGTCGAGTGCTTCGTAGTTCTTGATTTGCGTCGGACCGGCGGGTGCTACATCGATGTATTCGGGAAAATTCTCAGCTCCGATCCCGCGCCAGCCGGCGTAGGTTTCGCAGACGTGCACCGGAATGCCGTCGCGGCTCAGGGACTCTGCGAGTTGATGCACTGCCGGGTTGTCGGTTCGTCCCGTGGATTGCAGCGCAAACATTTCCTGGCCATGGCTCACCAGCGCCATCGGCAGGGCAGGGAAGCGCATTTTCAGGCGCTGCGATGCCTGCTTCACCCAGGGCAGAGCCATGTCCAGCGCGCGGGGGTCGCGATCGACGATTTCGAACACCACGCCGTGGGGCGCCACCGGGCGCGCCAGCAGGTCATCCAGACTGAGTGACGCGGCATCGGCCGTGCTGATCAGGGCAAGCAGGCAGAGCCAGAAGGCTGGAAAACGGTTGCGGGTTGCATTCATGATGGCCGGGATTTAATGGGTTGCAGCGGTTTGAGCATGTTACGGCTGCCCGGTTCCAGAGCGCCGCGAGAGAAATGCCTTGCCGGCCCTGTTTGGCGAGCCGCGAGGGCGCGCTCAGTTTGGCGTAATAAATCGCCGCGAAGAAAAATACCACCGACAACAGCGTCTCCTTGCAGGGCTTTCATGTGCAGGCTTCCCGCAGAAACGCTGCGCGGGTCGCTAGCGCATTTCGAACGCTTCCTGATGGAACCGGAGATTTCCCGGCCAGGTGGCGTCCAAACTCTTCCTGAGCTTTTCCGAGAGGCCTTGTGGCCCACAGAACCAGACCTCGGTGCGGCGGGACCGATCCTTGGCGGCCAGCATGCCGGCGGCGGTCAGGATTTCTCCCTGCCGGGAACCGTGCACCTGTAGCCTGATGCCGGGCAGGGACGCGCAAAGCGATTCCAGGCGGGCGATGAAAGGGTCGGTTTCGCGATCCCGCGTGCAGTAATGCAGGTCAGCGTCGGGGGCTTGACCGGGGTTGTCCTGCAGCGCTTCGAGCCAGGCGAGGAAGGGGGTGACGCCAATGCCGGCAGCCACCCAGATTTGTTGCGCCCGCAGATTGCGGCGATCGAGATCGAAGCGACCGTAGGGCCCTTCGACCGTCACCGCCTGCCCTGGCTGCAGCCGGTCGGCGAGGCTGCGGGTGTAGTCGCCCAGCGCCTTGATCTGGAAGGAAATGGTGCGGTCGCCGCGGTCTGCGCTGGCAATGGTGAAGGGATGCGGACCCTCGCCGCGGTTGAAGGTGACGAAGGCGAACTGGCCGGGGCGATGCCCGCGCCAGCCCTGGTCGAGCTGGCAGCGCACGGCAACGATGTCCGCAGCCGGATGCTCGACGGCAATGACCTTGCCCTGCACCCGGCGCGAGCGACCGATATGCCCGGCCAGCGAATGCACGCTGCCGTACACGCCACCAGCCAGCAGCAGGGCGAGCAGCCAGCCAACCGGCTGTGCCCAATAGTTGGTGGGCGCCAGCAACAGTGCATGGAAGGCGAGCATCAGATAGAGCACCGGCATCGTCTGGTGCAGGAAGCGCCATGGCCGGTATGGAAAGCGTTTCCACAGGGTCAGCGCCAGCATCGCGAGCACGGCGTAAATCGCCCACTCGCCCATGTCCTCGGCGAGGTCGCGCAGGATTTCCAGTAGCCCGGTGTCGTTGTCCTTCGGCACGCGCCCCGCGCGGCCGAACAAGAACTTCAGGATGTCGTCCGACATTTCGATCAGCCAATGCAGGGCGGCAAAGCCGACGGCAAGTATGCCCGCCCATTTGTGTGTTCGATACATGCGGTCGAGGCCGCCCAGCGGCCCTTCAAGCCATGCCGGTCGGGCTGCCAGCAGCATCGCCAGGGACATCAGGGCGATCGACAGGAGGCCGCTCAGGTAGAGGCCCTCCTGGCGCATGACCCAGGGGGCGCTGCCGCTGGAAGCGCCGCCCGCGACCAGGACGTCCCACCCCCAGGCCAGGGTGACCAGGGAAATGAGGCCGGCGAGCAGGGTTTTCATGGCTGGATTCCGCACGGTTTATTTGCCGGCTGGCGGCGTGGTGGCGGCCTTCTGCGGCAGATCGTCACGACAGCGCCGCTCGTTGCAGTCGGCGGAATTGCGCTGGCCCTGCGTGTACCCCCTGCTGTCGTTCTTGTCACGCCTGGTCTCGCGCTCCTGACGATTGCGGATCTCTCCCGTCTGCGGGTTGAGATACAGCTTGACCCGTTCGCCATTGCGGTGGGTGGCGCGGGCTTCATAGCCGCCGTCCTCGCGTTCGATCTTCTCGATGTTGCGGTATCCGGCCGCAACGAGCTTGTCGTGAATCTGCGGAATCGACAGCCACTGGCGCTCACCGACGCGGGCGGGCCGGTCGTCATCGGCGAACGCGGGGGCAAGCACCATGCTGCCGGCCACCAGTCCGGCGCCAAGGGCGAAAGCAGAAATAATAGTCGTGGTGCGCATGATAAAAATCTCCTTGGGTTGTGGTTGGAAATTCATTGTGCGAGGCGGCGTCTGAACCTGTTCTGAAGCATCCGTTCATCCGGTATTCATGAACCCGGCCGGGGCAGCATCAGTCCTCATAGAAGCCCCGCTCCGCATCGGCATGGCAGGCGACGCAATTCGCCTTGGTGCGTACATCCTTGTGCTTCCATTCCCAGGCGGGGACCTTGCGGTGTTCACTGACCCATTTCGGCAACTCGGTAATACGCTGGGGGGCGCTGTTCGGCGCGATGCCGCGCAGCAGTTTGCTGCTGTAGCGCTTGCCGCCCGTGTCGGCTGCATTGGTGACGAGATAGCTGGTAATCCTGGCGGCGGTATCCGCATCGAGGCTGGCGTCGTCGCCAAAGTGGTCTTTCAGGTTGCCCATCATGCGTTTCCACGAACTGGCCGGGAGCATCGAGGGGGCGAAGGCCATGTGGCAGCTGCCGCATTCCTCCTTGACCAGAGGATCGACAACCGGGGGGAAGTAGTCGTCGCCGCCGGCCTGGGCTCTTTGCAGCACGATGGCGGAAAAGGCGAGCGCAACCAGGCCAAGGGCGAGCGGGCGGTAGGGGATGTTCATGGGATGCTCCTTGTGAAATGAGGGTGTGTCGATCGCTTACTGGCTCGCCATGTAGGTGATCCAGTCGCCTTTTTCCTGCACCGTGCATGCGCGCCCGAGCACTTCTCTGCAATTGCGCTTGAACCATTTTTCGACCTTGGCCGGGTCGGTATAGCGCTTCGGCGTGACCGAGACCGCCACGGCTTCGATGTCCTTGCCGGTCAGGGTGCGGCCGGCGCCGCGCGGATTTTCGCCGTGGCAGGCGGTGCAGGCAGGCGTGTCGGGCTTGCCGCCGGAAAATTTCTGGGTGTGCAGGGTCTTCCCGCGCGCGGCGGAGAATCCGGAAAAAGTTGGCGTCTCTGTCCTGGCTGCGGTAGCGTATTGAGCCAGCAGGTCTTCGCGCGGGCCAGCGAAGAGCGAGGTGGACAGGATCATGGCGACAATGCCCAGGGGGACGGCAAGCTTCCGGTGCATGGTTTTTCTCCTTTACGATGGATGTGAATCTGCACTTTGCCCGCACTGAACTGAACCGAAAGTGAATCCGCCGTTCATCCTGCGTTCAGGCTTGCGGGGTTAAAACAAACTCATGAAAAAACCCATTCCGGAGTCCGCGATGTCAGGCAGAAAATCGTCGAGGGGATTGCGCGCGGCGCTTTCCGCCGCGCTGCTGCTGGCGCTCCTGGGCGCCGGGGCAGGCCAGGCCGGCGACGGGCACGACCACGATCGCGCCCGCCGGGCGCTGGAATCCGGCGAGATCGTGCCCTTGCGCACGATCCTGGAACGGGTCGAGCGCGACTATCCGGGGCAGATCATGGAAGTCGAACTGGAGCGCGAGGACGCGCGCTGGATTTACGAGATCAAGCTGCTGCGCACGGGCGGGGCGCTGGTCAAGCTCGAGATCGATGCCCGCGACGGCAAGCTGCTCGGCATCAAGGGGCCGAAGGGCAAGGATGGCAGCCGTGGAGCGGCACGCTGATGCGCATCCTGGTGGTGGAGGATGAACCGACGCTGGCCGAGCAACTGGCCGAGGGCGTGCGCGAGGCCGGTTATGCGGTCGATGTGGCGCATAACGGCCTCGACGCCCACTTCATGGGCGATACCGAACCCTTCGACGCGGTCGTTCTGGACCTTGGCCTGCCGCAAATGGACGGCATCACAGTGCTGAAAAAATGGCGCGACGCCGGGCGCACGATGCCGGTGCTGATTCTTACCGCGCGCGACAACTGGCACGAAAAAGTGGCCGGCATCGATGCCGGCGCCGACGATTACCTGACCAAACCGTTCCACATGGAAGAACTGCTGGCGCGCCTGCGCGCGCTGATCCGCCGCGCCGGCGGCCATGCCAGCGCCGAGCTGGCATGCGGTCCGGTGACGCTGGACACCCGCAACAACCGCGTCACCGTCGAGGGCCGGGCGCTGACGCTGACCAGCCACGAATACCGCGTGCTGGCGTATCTCATGCACCACGCGGGTGAGGTGGTTTCCCGCAGCGATCTGGTCGAGCACATCTACGCGCAGGATTTCGATCGCGACTCGAACACCGTCGAGGTTTTCATCGGCCGCCTGCGCAAGAAGCTGCCGCCCGGATTGATCGAAACCGTGCGCGGCATGGGCTATCGCCTCGTCAACCCGCAATGACGCTGGCCACCCTGCGCGGCTCGCTGCGCTTTCGTCTGCTGCTGGGCACGCTGTTCTGGATTGCCGCCACCATCCTCGTTGCCGGCTGGGGGCTGGGCAACATGTTTCGCCAGCATGTGGAACTGCAGTTTCATGCCGAACTGAAAACCCATCTCGACCAGTTGACCGCCCAGCTGGCGCTCGACGACCGGGGCCAGCCGATGCTGGCGATGCCGTTGAGCGACCCTCGCCTCAACAAGCCTTTCGCGGGCCTCTACTGGCAGATCGACCGCCTCGCCAGCGCCGGTCTTCCGGCCAGTCCGGCCGTGATGCGCTCGCGCTCCCTCTGGGATCAGGTGCTGCGCGTCCCCGCGGACGCGCCCGCCAGCGGGGACATTCATCAGCATCGCATCGCCGGCCCGCAAGGGGAGATGCTGGGGATGATCGAGCGCAGCGTGCGGATCGGCGATTTGCCGCTGCGGCTGATCGTCGCCGCCGACGAAGGCCTGATGATCGAGCCGGTGGCGCGCTTCAACAAGGAACTCTGGCTGGCGCTGGGCGTGCTGGGCCTCGGGCTGGCGCTGGCGGCGCTGGTGCAGGTTTTCGTCGGACTGGCGCCGCTGCAGAAG
>JAIOJU010000244.1 GCA_019911765.1 Thiobacillus sp. | reverse complement strand
TGCCATCACCGGGCTGGTGATTGTGCTGCTGGTGACCATGTTTTTGTCGGACATGATGAACAATGCAGCCACGGCGGCGGTGATGTGCCCGATAGCTATCAGCACCGCCAACCATCTCGGCGTCAATGCCGATGCCTTCCTGATGGCCGTTGCGGTGGGCGCGTCCTGCGCCTTCCTGACCCCCATCGGCCATCAGAACAACACGCTCATCCTGGGACCGGGGGGATTCCGCTTCGGCGATTACTGGCGTTTGGGTCTGACGCTGGAGGTCATCGTGGTGGCCGTGAGCGTGCCGATGATCCTGTGGGTATGGCCGCTTGGATGACCTGCCCTTCTCATGGAAAATCACAGGACAAGCCCCGTCGTGGATCTGGATCGACCCAAGCGCGGACTGATCCAGGTTGAACAGAGCATCATGCTTATGGATATCCCTCACTGGAGTCACGCATGTCGGACATAACCCTCAGATACCTGGTTGCCTCGGTCATCGTGATGCTGCTTGTTTTTCAGATCGGCACGCTGATTGCAAGCGCATTCGGCATGGCATGGGGCGCAGTGTCTGCCGTGGTCGTGGCCGCCGTTTCGTTTTTTTCCGCCCGTCTGGCCCGAGCCGGCGGCAAGAATTCGGTCTGGTTTCTGCTGCCCACCATCCTGTTCACGATCATTCCGCTTGCCTACATGATCTGGCACGCCTGGACGGCAGAGGTCAGCGGTTTTGAGCGCCTGGCAGGCTTTGCTCCGTTCCTGATCGGGTTTGCCGGTCCGGTTCTGGTGCTGCTGTTGGTATATCTTGAGCTGCGCAAGCGCACACTGAAACCATGATCCGCTTTTCGAAATCGATGGCAGCCTGGAATACGCCGGCATTCGAGGAATCCCTGAAGCAGGAGATTGCGGCACTGGATGAGCGCCATCTTCCCCTGCAACAAGGCCTGGTTGCCAGCAGTCGTGTTTCAGGCAGCCCGATCCAGGCCATGATCCTGAGTGTGGCCGAAGAAGCCGGAGTCGTCCGGGTCAAGGCCGGGATTTTCTACAAAGGGGTGATCGCGGGCTGCAATTGCGCCGACGACCCTTCGCCCATCGACGAGCAGAATGAACACTGCGTGGTGCAGTTCCTGATCGACAGGCTGACGGCCGAGGCTTCGGTTACGTTGCTTGCCGAATAAGCTGCCGGATTACGGCAGGACCAAACAAAAAACCGCACCCTGGTCATTGTGCAGTCGGAGTTCGCCTGTACGTCCCTGATTGTCGTGGCTTTGCGCAATCAGCCTGGCGAACTGCAGCCCGAGGCCTGTCCCGGTTGAACGATACGGCGTATTGGTTGCCACGCTGTTGAGGACATGTTCCGGATAGCCCTCCGAGTCGTCGCGCACCGTCAGCGCCAGGCATCCATCCAGCATGCTGGCCTCGATACGGATGGTCGAGCGCGCATAGGCCAGGGAATTGTGGATGGCGTTGATCAGGGCCATTTCGATCAGATCGCGATCCAGAAACCAGATTGCTGGCACCTCGGGATGGATCTCGACCCCGATCTTGAGCTGTCCCCGCGACAGGGCAACAGCCTGGTCGCTGATTTCATGGACCAGGTCTTGTGTGGAGTAGGCATTGATTGCCGGGTGCATCTGTTGCTGACTGACCTTGTAGATGAACAAGGCCTGCTGCAATCGCCCGATTACGCCCTGGCAAAGCAGGCGCGCCGCATCGACTGCTTCGTTATGCACCGGCTCATTCTGGGCCGGAATCTGGTCGATGGTCATCGCCAGCAACCCGAGATTGTTCTTCAATTCGTGAATCAGGGCGGCGTAGAAGCCTGTATCGTCGAGTTTCATGCCTGTGCAGCCCTCTGAATACCGAACCGCTTCTCGATTTCCTTGAGCTGGAGCCGCAATCCGGCCAGGCGCGGATGATCAGGTGCCTGCCGGCCAGCCTCCGCCAGATAATGCCGGGCATGCTCAAGCCGTTTTTCGTCCATGCCGGATTCGTCGAGATATTTGAGTATTACCCACACGGTGTTCATCATGATGCGCGGGTTGTAGGGGGCCTCATCGCAGGCAGTCAGCAGTTTCTCAACCGCAGACTGATAATCGCCCCGCTGCGCCAGCACCACGCCTTCGTTGTTCAGTTTACGTACCCCTGAAGTAGCATCGGACAGTACCGCTGTCCCGGCATCGCTGCGCCCGGCCTCTTCATAGATACGTTTGGCCTTGGCCAGAAGCGCCTCGCTGTCGTGCGAATTGCGCGCCACCTCCGATACCAGGCCGTCGGCTTCATCCAGGCGGCCTGTTGCCATGCAGACCCGGGCCATGTCCAGAACCAGCTGATCATCGCCACGTGTACCCGCAGCACGCAAGGCTCCTGCGGCATCCAGGACCTTGGCCGCTTCCTGCAGCTTGCCGTCCTGGATACAGGCCATGCCCTGCGTCACCGCCATGACCAGCTGTCCTTCCGGACTATCCTGCAGCGAACTTTTGTTTTTCCTCAGCGTGTCGGCAACCGCCTTGAGGTCGCCCTGCTCCAGTTGCACCCGGCACAGGTTTCCAAAATCGCTGGGCGTAATGAAAATGGAATGACGGCCTTTTTCCAGAGCATGGGTGAATGCGGTCCGCGCAGTGTCGAGATCGCCATTGGCGAGCGCGACCTCACCAAGCTTCTGCTGGCGACGAACGGTTTTTCCGGAAATGGCCACGCCTTGCAGCAATGCAGCCTGGGCGGCTGCCGCATCTTTCTTGGACAGGCAAACTTCTGACAAAAGATCATACGCAGCCACCATTTCCGGCGCTTGCTCCAGTACATCACGCAACTCTTCC
>JAIOJU010000243.1 GCA_019911765.1 Thiobacillus sp. | reverse complement strand
GTGCACAGCCTGCGTCGTGGTGCGGCCGAGGTGCTCGAGATCGTCATTCATGGCGACCTGAAAACCTCCAAGGTGGTGGGCCGGCGCATTGGCGATGTGGCCTTGCCGGAAGGTTCGGCGATAGCCGCCATCATTCGCGGCGAGGAGGTGTTGATCGCACACCACGATACCCTGATGGAAGCGGAAGACCATCTCATCCTGTTTGCGCTCAACAAGCGCATCATTCCCAAGGTTGAAAAACTGTTTCAGGTTGGCTTCGGCTTTTTCTAGGCGTATCCATGCATCGTTTCTCGCCCGTCCTGCACGTGCCTGGCCTGGTGATCCTGGTTTTCTGCTTCACCATGCCGGCCCCACGACACCCGGGGGGCCTGAGGCTGGGCACTGGTAACATCCCGGTCATGTTGAAGCCTGTCTGGCAAATAGTCTGATGTCGCAAACCCTGTCGGTCATCCACATTTTCTCAAAAGTCCTGATGCTGTACGCATTCGCCTTTTTGCTGCCGCTGGGGATATCTCTTGCGTTGGGGGATGGCGCGCATCTGGCCTACGATGAAGCCATTCTGGTGACGTTCTTTTCGGGCCTGTTCCTGTGGCTGGTATCGCGTCGTGGCAAGAAGGAGTTGCAGACACGGGATGGTTTTTTGCTGGTGGTGGTGATCTGGACGGTTTTGCCGGTGTTTTCGACGATACCCCTGCTGGTCTACATGCCGGACCTCAGTTTTACCGATGCCTATTTCGAGGCCGTCTCCGGTCTCACGGCCACGGGCGCCACGGTGTTGTCGGGGCTCGACGGATTGCCCGCCTCCATCAACATCTGGCGCACACTGATGCACTGGATCGGCGGCATGGGCGTGATCGTGCTGGTGGTTGCGGTGCTGCCGATGCTGGGGGTGGGTGGCCGGCAACTGTTCAAGGCGGAAACGCCCACACCGATGAAGGACAGCAAGCTCACCCCGCGCATGGCGGAAACAGCCAAAGGCCTGTGGCGGGTTTATGCGCTGTTTACCATGGTCTGCATGCTGTCACTATGGGCGGGCGGCATGAACTGGATCGACGCCATGGTTCATGGCTTTAGCGTGATGGCCCTCGGCGGCATGTCGTCGCACGATGCCAGCATGGCCTACTTCGATTCCCCCCTGCTTGAGTCGATTGTCATGCTGTTTGCCCTGATTGCCGGCATCAGTTTTTCGACACACTTCATGGCCTTTCGCATGCGCAGCCTGCTGGCCTATCGGCACGACACCGAAATCCGCTGGTATTTCTCGGTGCTCGGCATCAGCATCCTGGGGCTGACCTTATTCCTGTTGTACAAGGATTTTTATCTCGAATTCCCGGAAGCCCTGCGCCACGCGGCATTCAACACCATCTCCGTCGCCACCACGCTCGGCTTTTCCACCACCGACTACAATGTGTGGCCTTATTTCGCGCCGCTCTGGATGCTGTTCCTGTCGAGCTTTATCGCCAGCTCGGGCTCCACCGGCGGTGGCATCAAGATGCTGCGGGCAACCCTGCTGTACAAGCAGGTGTATCGTGAACTGATCAAGCTGGTGCATCCGCGCGCAGAAATCCATACCAAGGTAGGCCGGCAGGCGGTACCCAACAAGATCATTTATGCGGTGCTGGCGTTTTTGTTTATTTATGTCGCCTCGATCGTGGTGCTGTCATTCGTGCTGTCCGCATCGGGTCTGGATGTGTTCACGGCGTTTACGGCGGTGGTTGCGATGGTCAACAACACAGGCCCGGGTTTGGGACAGGTCGGCCCCGCCGGCACCTATGCGGTGTTGAACGACTTCCAGACCTGGGTGTGCAGTTTTGCCATGCTGCTGGGCCGGCTGGAGTTTTTTACGCTGCTGGTGGTATTCACCCCGGTCTTCTGGAGAAAATAATGCCATCCATCGCGGACTTTGAGTCCATGCTGAAACAGGGCCGTGACAATGCCCTGTTGCGGTTTTCACTCGGCAACGAATATCTCAAGCAGGGTGATGCCGCCAAGGCGGTCGAGCACCTGAAATGCGCGGTCGGGCACGACCCACACTATTCGGCTGCCTGGAAACTGCTGGGCCGCGCGTTGACCGATAACGAAGCCTGGAGCGAAGCGCTTGCAGCCTACCGGCAGGGCATCGTCGTGGCCGAAGCGCGTGGCGATAAACAGGCGGCCAGGGAAATGGGGGTGTTTGCGAAGCGGGTCGAAGCCAGGCTTAATCAATAAGCCGCTTGGGTTAAAATCCGGTAACCAAATTTTTCAGGAGCAGCAAATGACGCGGATGGTGAATTGTGTAAAGCTCGGTCGCGAAGCCGAAGGTCTGGCTTTCCAGCCGGTGCCGGGTGAGATGGGCAAGAAGATTTTCGAGAACGTGTCGAAAGAGGCCTGGACCGGATGGCAGCGCCACCAGACCATGCTGATCAACGAAAACCGGCTGAATCTGGCCGACGCCCAGGCGCGCAGCTATTTGATGGAACAGATGGAGCGCTACTTTTTTGGCGGCGGCAACGTTGATGCCGCTGCGGGCTACGTGCCGCCCAGCAAGTAAGACTGGATCGCACAGCAAAACGGGCTCCCGCGGGAGCCCGTTTTTATTGAACGGCAAAAATTACAATACTTCTTTCTCGATCTCTTCCAGCGAGGTGTGGCGCACGTCCGTGCCCTTGACCATGTAGACCACGTATTCCGACATGTTCTTGGCATGGTCGCCCATGCGCTCGATGGCCTTGGTGACGAACAGGATGTCGATAAATACGGAAATGGTGCGCGGGTCTTCCATCATGAAGGTGATGAGATGGCGCAGGTTGAGGCGGAATTCTTCGTCCACCTGCTCGTCCTGGCGCACGATTTCAACGGCCTTGGTGGCGTCAAGGCGGGCAAAGCCGTCGAGCGCCTTGCGCAGCATGTCGAGCACCAGGTCGCCCATGTACTTGACTTCGGAAAAGCGCGGCAGGCTGATGCGCTCGGACTGGTGGATCAGCTTGGCCATGCGCGCGATCTTGGCCGCTTCGTCGCCGATGCGTTCCAGGTCGGTGATGGTCTTGACCACCATCATCACCATGCGCAGATCGGACGCGGTTGGCTGGCGGCGCGCGATGATGTGGGTGCAGTCCTCGTCGATGGACACTTCCAGCGCATTGACGTTATGGTCGTTGGCGTCCACCTGGTCCGCCAGCTGCATGTCGCCCTTGATGAGCGCTTCGATGGCATTGGTGATTTGTTCTTCGACCAGACCACCCATTTTCAGCACGTCGGCGCGCACAGCTTCCAGCTCGGCGTCAAACTGCTTGTAGGTGTGTTCAGTTAGCATTGTGTTGTCTCTCCAGTAATTCACTTCCAATTATATGCTGCGTATATGACGCTTACATGTACGGTGGATTTTAGTGCGTGCTGAAGGGTAGCGTGTAATGCGCGCCGTCTATCTCGAGAAACAGGGTCCAGTCGCGCCGCCCGCTGACACATACCGGCAAGGTGATGCTTGAGGCAAAGACGCCCGTATCCGTGGGCCGCAGGTCATAGCGGTTAAAACCCATTTCCATGCCATTCATCTGGAATTCCGCGCTGATTTTGGTCGCGCCCAGCACGTAGACGCTGAGCTGAAAGGCTTGCAGCGGGGCGGGCTGGGTGGAGAACACGACTTTAACCGTGGCGCCGCGATGGCTGAAGACGCATCCTGCCAGCGGGTCGGCACAGGCCACCGCCTGGGCTTTGGCGGGCCGCTGCAGCCAGTAGCCCGCCACGGCTATGCCGATCAGCGCCACGATGAGCAGCAGGGGCAGAGCCAGCCGTTTCATGCCCAGGCCCCTCGCAGCAAGGCGACACCATGCGCCCCATGCGATTGCGCAAGGGCGACATCGTCCTGTCCCAACCCGCCCAGGCCATAAATCGGGATCGGACTGGCGCCGGCCAGTTCGGAAAACCGCGCCCAGCCCAGTGTCGCTGCGCCCGGATGCGTGAGCGTCGGCAACACCGGCGACAACAGGGCAAAGTCGGCTTCGATTCTGGCGGCGTGCGCCAGCTCGGTGTCATCGTGGCAGGACACACCGAGCAGAAAAGGCTCTGGCCTGGCCCAGTCCGGACGGCCGGCCAGCTTGGCGGCGGCGGACGAATCGAGATGCACGCCGTCGGCCCCGGATGCGCGCGCCAGATCCAGGCTGCCGTTGACCAGCACGCGTGCACCGTGCAGATGGGCACGGCGCACCGTTTCGCGTGCAAGCTGCAGGCGTGAGTCCTCGGGCAGGGTTTTGTCACGCAGCTGGATCAAGCGCAGGCCGTTGTGCAGGGCCACATCCAGCCGCGCCAGAAACGTGTCCACGCCGAGCGACTCGGCATGCGAGATGCCCAGCACGGATGGCAATGTCAGCGCTTTCAGGATCGGGGCGTTGGCCGGCAGCAGCGGGGTGACCTCAACC
Organism: Thiobacillus sp.; assembly: GCA_019911765.1. Taxonomy (GTDB): domain Bacteria; phylum Pseudomonadota; class Gammaproteobacteria; order Burkholderiales; family Thiobacillaceae; genus Thiobacillus. The sequence continues at coordinate 6,329 of JAIOJU010000243.1, read as the reverse complement.
GCGTCGGGCCGCTGCCAGGAAAAAATCTGGCCTTCATGCGGGTGCGGTTCGCCCTGCCACTCGAACACCCGGAAGAAATTCAGCCGCACCGTGGCATGGGGGTATTCAAACACCCGAGTGATCCAGCGGCAGGGGCGGTTGATGACAATGCCAAGCTCTTCATGCAGTTCGCGCGCCAGCGCCGTTTCCAGCGATTCGCCCGGCTCGACCTTGCCGCCGGGGAATTCCCAGTAGCCGGCGTAGACCTTGCCCGCCGGGCGCTGTGCCAGCAGTACGCGGCCGTCGGGCTGGGTCAGTACGGCAGCGACGACGATTAATTCGTTCTGGGCATCACGTTTGCTCCCTCCCCCATCTGGGGGGAGGGTTGGGGAGAGGGAAGGCGTACCACGACTCATTTTTTCCCCGCCCAGTCACGTGCAAACTGCCAGGCCACCCGGCCATTGCGTGCGCCCCGGCCCAGCGACCACTGCAGGGCGGCGCGCTCGAAGCTTTCGTCAGCGGGCGCACCCAGCGATGCGGCACCGAGCTGGACAACCCAATGTCGGGCGATGTCGAGATACGTGTCCTGATCCATGACATGAAACGATACCCACAGGCCGAAGCGGTCGGACAGCGATACCTTTTCCTCGGTCGCCTCGCCCGGATGCACTTCGCCGCCCAGGTATTTCGTCTCCAGGTTTTCCGCCATGTATTCCGGCATCAGGTGGCGGCGGTTGCTGGTGGCGTAAATCAGCACATTATCCGATGGTCCCGCCAGCGAGCCATCGAGCGCGGCCTTCAAGCTGGCGTAACCGGCTTCGTGTTCGGCAAAGCTGAGATCGTCGATGAAAACGATGAAGCGATAATCCGTTTCCGCCAGCAGGTCGAACAGGTCCGGCAGATGCGGCAGGCCGGCCTTGTCCACCTCGATCAGCCGCAGCCCTTTCGGCGCATATTTGGCGTGCATTGCTTTCACCAGCGACGACTTGCCGCAACCGCGCGCCCCGGTGAGCAGCACGTTGTTGGCCGGCTTGCCGGCGACAAACTGGCGGGTGTTGGCGTCCACCCGCTGCTTTTGCTCATCGATCGCCAGCAGGTCTTTCAGCGCCACGCGCTGCGGATGCAAGATGGGCTTCAGGTTGCCTGCCTGCGCCGACCAGCGGGCGGCGCGCACCGTTTTCCAGTCGAGTGCGGCCGGTGTATCGCCGTGCGTATCGAGCCGCGTCAGCAAGCGCACCAGCATCTGTTCAAGTGCGGTATTCGGCATTGATCTTCACGTAGTCGTATGAGAAATCGCAGGTCCACACCGTAGCGGAAACATCACCGCGATTGAGCGCCACGCGTACGGTGATGTCGGCTTCCTTCATTACGGCGGCGCCCTGCGCTTCGGTGTAGCTGGCGGCGCGGCCGCCCTTCTCGGCCACCAGCACGTCGCCCAGATAGACCTGCAACGTGTTGACGTCGAGATCGCCGATGCCGGCGTAGCCGATGGCGGCAAGGATGCGCCCGAGGTTGGGATCGGAGGCGAAGAATGCGGTCTTGATCAGCGGCGAGCGCGCGATGGCATAGGCGATCTGCTTGCATTCGGCATGGTCGCGTCCACCTTCGATCTGCACGGTGATGAACTTGGTGGCACCCTCGCCGTCGCGTGCCATGGCTTGCGCGAGCTCGATCGATACGGCGCTGACAGCCGCTTTCAACGCGGCGTAATCGGCCCCGGCAGGATCGGCTATCGTGGCGTTTCCCGCCTGTCCGGTAGCGATCAGGATGAAGCTGTCGTTGGTCGAGGTGTCGCCATCGACAGTGACGCAGTTGAACGACACATCGGCCACCTCTTTCACCAGTTGCTGCATCAGGCTGGGGGCGATGGCCGCGTCGGTCGCCACATAGCCCAGCATGGTCGCCATGTTGGGATGAATCATGCCCGAGCCCTTGGCGATGCCGGTGACGGTGATGGTTTTGCCGCCGACCTGCGCCTGACGCGACGCGCCCTTGGCGACGATGTCGGTGGTCATGATGGCGTGGGCGGCTTCGCTCCAGTGAGCGGACGCCAGATCGGCTTGTGCCGCGGGCAGCGCGGTCAGGATTTTGTCGGCCGGCAGCGGCTCCAGGATCACGCCGGTGGAAAACGGCAGCACGTTTTCTGCGGCGCAGCCCATCAGTTGTGCCACCGCCTCACAGGTTTGGCGCGCCCGGCTTAAACCTTCCTCACCGGTACCGGCATTGGCGTTGCCGGTGTTGATTACCAGCGCGCGGATGGTGTCATGAGCCAGATGCTGCTTGCACAGCGTCACCGGCGCCGCGCAGAAGCGGTTTTGCGTGAACACCCCTGCCACTTGTGTGCCGGGTGCCAGCTCGATCAGCGTGAGGTCACGCTTGCCGGGTTTTTTGATTCCGGCGGACGCGATGCCCAGTCGCACGCCGGCAACAGGCAACAAGGAGGCAGGATCGGGCGCGGTGAGGTTGACGGGCATGGGGTCTTCCGAAACAGAAAACCGTTATTTTAGCGGTCATCCGGGCAGGTGGCGCCAGGCGTGAGTCAAACCAGCGGATACCTGAACAGGATATGCCGCTTGCCCCAAGGGAAGCGACGGCAGGCGCGCGATTTTAATCCGCCCGTCCCATCCATCCCAGGCGTTTCAACAGGCGGCGAAACTCGGGCCGCCACGGCCACACCGGGTCGAACTCGATCGAGCGAGCCAAAGCCGCCAATGCGATCAGCCCGAAAACGGAAAACAGCAATTCCGAGACAAGCTGGCGCGTCGTGATCGCACCCAGGGGGATGTCCAAAAAGCCCGGGACATAAAACAGGCTGGCAAAGGCTGCGAAAAGAAAAGCTGGACCCAGGTACACGACGTTCTCCGTTTTTAGCGTATTTTCCTGAAGACAAGCAACCACTGTGCCATGAAGCGCGAGCGCCCTGATTGCAAGGCGCGGCCTTCACGCAGGAAATGGTTTACGGCAACAAATGTAAATTAATCCGACAGTTCCTGATCGTGGGGCAAGGCGCCGAGCTTGCGCAGGATCTCGTGCGATAACGTGTAGAACCGGGGCGTGGGCCCAAGGTCCTCGTAGATCGGGTCGCCGTAGTCGTCTTCGGCAATGATGCGGTTGCCGGGGATGTAAGGCATCGCCACCTCCAGTTCGTCGAGCGCGGCATGAATCAGGTCGGCCATCAGCTGGGATTCGCTGCGGCCGGGGTACATCACATGCAGGGCTTCGACGCGCGCGGCATCGCGCAGCGGTAAATGGACCGTGTAGGCCCGCACGGACGTGCGGGCGAGCCCCTCCTTGGCCCAGCGTTGAATCAGTTCGGCAATGCGCATGAGACTTCCTTTGCGACACGATGGTCTTTTTATAGCAAACGACCATCGCATGGCAACGTGGCATTTATTGATTCGGCCTGATGAAGTTTGAAGTGATATTGAAGGCTGACTTGCCCCGGCTGTGTGAGACCGTGCGGGAGGACGAATCAATAACCATTTAAAACAGCCTTCTATTGAGCATCCCATCCCCACACACGGGGATGGGATGCTCAATAGCCCATACGCTTCCACACCAGGGTGCGGTTGTTGGCCGGCATGGCGACATCCTGTTGCAAAACCAGCCCCTGGGCACGGGCCAGCGCATTCACGGCCTCGAAATCGCGCACCCCGGAGACCGGGTCGCGCGACTTCAGCCAGATATCGAAACGGGCATTGCTTTCCGAGGTAAACGCGCCGTTGTAGTTGAACGGGCCATATACCGCCAGCACGCCGCCCGGCAGCAGCACGGCGCCCACTCCCGCAAAGAATTGCTCCACCGCGGGCCAGCCCATGATGTGCAGGGTATTTGCGGAGAACACCGCGTCATAGCTGCCGTTGCGCCATTCCAGCCGGTTTACGTCGAGTGCGATCGGCGGCAGCACGTTGGGCAGTGCGGCTTCGTCGAGCCATCGCCGGATACCGGGATGGTTTGACGGTACATCGGCGGTCTGCCAGCGCAGGTGCGGCAAGGCCGCGCCAAAATCGATCGCATGCTGGCCGGTGCCGCTGCCGATTTCCAGCACGCTGCTGCGATCGGCGAATACCTCGCGCAGGACCGCCAGAATGGGATCGCGGTTCTGGACGCAGGATTCGGAAAAGGGCTTGTCGGTCAAAGCCGCTGCCCCGGTTTATTGCACTGACACTGGTAATCGATGCCTTCGCGCGGCGCGGCCTTGCAGGAAAAAGCCTGCACACCCGCGTTGCCGCAAACGGCGGCGCACTGCGATTCCTTCTCCTGACAGAACGTGGCGTAGTCGGGAGGCGCGGGCGATTCGCTGGAGCTGAAGGAAATACAGCCGGCGAGCAGGCCGGCAAGGGGCAGTAATAACAGGGTGCGCATCATTTCTCTCCTGAAGATTGAACAACATACAGTTTGGCGGCAGGCCTGGCCAAACGTGCGCAGAGAATGCAATTTTTTACAGTGTCGTCATGTTGACCAGGCGGCCATCTGCGAGCAGCAAGGCCGCCTGCACCGGTTTGCCGGGGTAAAGCCCGGCAAGCAGGGCCTGGTAGTTCGACAGCTGGGGGCGATGACGTTCGGCCAGATGCGCATCTGTCAGGCCGAGGCTGTCGTCGCCGGTTTTATAGTCGATGACCCACACCGCATCATCGAATTCCACCACGCGATCGAGGCGCTGCATGCGGCCATTTGCATCCAGCAGCGCCCGCTCGTTGTGCGCGTTTTGATACTGCGCGGGGTCGAAAAATCGCGCCAGATGCGGCTGTGCCAGCAGCGCGCGGGCATCGGCTTCGATGCGCTTGAGTTCGGCCGTCATGCCCAGTCGGGCGGCCAATACGGGCAGGTCTTGCGGCGCGCCCGGCGGCGCCAGGTGTTCGAGGCAGGCATGAAACAGCTCGCCGCTGGCCGCAGCCGGATTGGCAGGAGAGGGCTCCAGCCGTTGTCCGATAGCGGGGGCATTGATGCGCGGCAGCGCCTTGGCCAATGGCGCATCCCCGACCTTGCTGGCCATGGGCAGGTCCCCCGGCAGCGCCATGCCCTGCCATGCCGCATCGACACGCTGCAGCCAGGCGCTTTTATCGGCAGCGCCGCTCACGATCAGCGCCTGTTCGGCGCGGGTCAGCGCCACATAGAGCAGATTGTCGGATTCGCGCTGCGTCAGCGTGGCTTCCTCGACAAACCAGTGCTCACGCCATGCGCCGCGTTCGTCCTGCTTGCCGAACAGCGAAAAATGCGCGGGCCGGGACACTTCGGGCGGCCACGGCGCCAGCACGCCGTAGCTGTCGCCACGCACGTGATCACTGCCGCCGAGCAGCCAGACGATCGGCGCTTCCAGCCCCTTGGCGCCGTGGATGGTCAGCAGCCGCACCGCGTTTTCGCCATCGGCCGCCAGGCCCTCGCCAGGTGCGGCGTCGGCATCATCGGTGAGCGAGGCCAGCTCGCGGATGAATCCGGCCAGCGTCGGATAGCGGCCGCCGTCCTGCGTCAGCGCCAGCTGCATGAAGGCGCGCAGATTGGCCGCGATTTGCGGGCGCATGGCGATGGGCGCAGCGGCGGCATAACGTGCCTCGAGGTCGCCTTCAAAGTAAATGTGGTCGAGCAGATCGTGCACCGGCAGCGTGCCGATACGCGCGCGCCAGTGGATAAGCAGGCGCACGGCACGGGCCAGCGTGGCGGGACAATCGGCCTGCCCGCCCAATGCGACGAGCCGTTCCCAGCCGCGCGGCGCATCTGCCACGGGGGCAAACACCGTTAACAGGTCTGCATCAGAGCAGCCAAAAACAGGGCTCTTCAACACATGTGCCAGTTTCAGATCGGCGTGCGGCAGCAGCAGGGTTTCCAGCAGCGCAATCAGGTCCTGCGCTTCCAGTGCATGCAGCAGCCCGCCGCGCCGCGACGTAATGAAGGGAATCCCCGCCGCCTCCAGCGCACGTTCGTACAGGTGCAGATGGGTGCGTTTCTTCACCAGTGCCAACACATCGCCCGCACGCGCCGGGCGGGTTTGTTTTGTACCCTTGTCCACCACGCTCCAATGCCCCAGTACCTCGTCACGTAAAACCCGCGCAAAGGCCTGCGCCTCGACATGTACCGCCTTGTCATCGGCTTCGGGCAAGGGCGTGGTGAGGGGATTGCGCATACGACTCCACACGTGGCCAGAGGCCGCGTAGTGGATCGGAGTCCCCTCGTGGGGCAACAATCCTGTGGCGGCAACAGATTCGGCTTTGTCCACGTGGATCGGCAGACACCGCACCGCACCGGGGCGGGTTTCATTTTCCGGTGCATGGGTGTGGGAGGCAAAGCCGTCGATGTCCGCAAACACCGGATTGATGGCCTGCACCACCGCGGGCGACAACCGCCGCGTCATG
>JAIOJU010000242.1 GCA_019911765.1 Thiobacillus sp. | reverse complement strand
GTACCAGGGACCGCAACTCTTCCACCGTATAGTTAATCGAGTCTGCCACCGCACCCGTGATGTCTTCCGTCACGCTGGCGTTGATGGTGAGGTTGCCCTCAGCCAATTCGCCCAGTTCGTCCATCAGGCGCAGAATGGCCTCCTGGTTGCGACTGTTTTCCTCTTCACTCTTGCGCGCCCGTGATTTGGTCTCGTTAATATTGACTATCCCCAGCATCACCAGAGAGCCCAGAGCCAGAACCGCAAACACAGCTGTGAACAATAAGCCCATGCCTCCTGACGACCGATAATCCTGGGATAGCTTGGCCGTATCTTCCAGCAGGCCATCACTGCCTGCGAACAGATTGTTGGCCGCCATTTTCGACTGCAGCAATGGCTGCGTATTGGCCAGCACCGCACCCACCGCTTCCACCATGTCGCCCATGTTCGTACCCAGATCTTCCAGCGTCAGCATGCTTTCTTCCTGCCGGCTGGCCGCACCTTCGAACAGCGCCTGCACCGTATCGCGGAATGAGGTCGTATCCTTTTCCAGTTGCAGCACCACCGCCGGGTCAATCAGGTCGGAAGACAGCAGCAAGTTGGCGTTCTTCGGCAGTCGCTGGCTCAGCATCACCAGGTGGTTGGCGCGCGATACTTCACGCACACTGGCGCCAGCATCGGCAAGCTGGCTGGCGAGTTGCTCGGCAACTTCCTGCAAATCGATTGACAGCGAATTAATGTTTTTAACGCTGTTGTTCAGCGCCACCAGGTTTTTTTGCTGTGACAGAATCTGGTTGACCTGCGGATTGAATTTCTTCCAGTGCTCGCTGATCTTCCCCAGCGTGTCGCGTGCGGCGCCACCCGAAGCAGGAACCTCGCCGTCGCCTTCAATCAGACCTGTCAATGTTTTTTCAAATGTGGCCTTGCCTTCAGCCAGTTTCTTGAACGCGACCGCATTACCCAGCACGGATTGCTGGGCGGTAAGCGGCAAGCGCTGCGACAGCACCTTCAAATCACCTGATTTGGTTTCATAACTGGTCCGGTTATCCAGTTGAACCAGGCTATAGATAGTGAAGCCTGCCGCCAGCAGCAGCGAGACAATCAGCATGCCGCCCGCATAAAGATACTGTTTTTCGACGGGGAGATGGCCGATGAGAGGGGCCTTGCCGGGTTCCGTATCCGCCAGTTTGCGGACGGTTTGCATGATCAGGGTGGTGTGTTCGCCCCCCTTTTTACCCGTGACCTTGTCGGTCATTCGACCTGCCAGTCCCTTGAGACCATTCATCGTAATTGCCATGTTCATTGCTCCAATCCCTCTCATTAATCGGCGCAACGCGCCTCGTATTCAACGCTCAATCAGTTGCCAAGCTGCGCCTCTACCATCAGGAAATCCGGGTTGCCGAGTAATTGGCCAAAGTCCATATCGCACCAGTCGGTGCCGGACTCGTCGGCGTACTGGCGGGCAATCCACGGATGCGTGCCACGCTCGCTGCGCATCTGATAGCGGTTGATGTTTTTCAGGCCCAGGGTGCCGCGCACCAGCAGTGCGGCATTCACCCCAAAGTCATGATGGGGAATCAGCAAACGACAGTCTGCATGCTCGGGCGTCACACCCTGTCCCATGAAGTCGGCGAAATCGCTCACCGCATACAAATTGCCGCGAATGTTGGCAACCCCGCGAAACCAGCGTCGCGCACCCGGCATCTTGACGATCGGGGGCACAGGAATCACCTCTTCAGTATCGGAAAGGCTCACCAGCCAGTTCACTTCGCCCACCCGGAAACCCAAACGGGATCCGGTGTTGTCGCGACTGGCCGCCGCCTGCAGTTTCTGCGAAAGCGTGGTCTGAAATTCGCGCAGATTGAATTTCTTGGCCATATTGGTTCGCTCAGCCCAGCGCCTTGATCTGCGACAACAGGTCTTCCGGCTTCACCGGCTTGACCAGGTATGCCTTGGCGCCCTGACGCATGCCCCATACCTTGTCCGTTTCCTGGCCTTTGGTGGTGCACATAATGACGGGGATATGCTTGGTCGCCTCTTCCTTGGTGATCATGCGCGTCGCCTGGTAGCCGTTCATCCCGGGCATCACGACATCCATCACGATCAGGTCGGGCAGCGTCTGCTTGGCTTGTGCCACGGCTTCCTCGCCGCTCTCGGCCATGCTGACCAGATAGCCGTTCTTGACCAGCAGCTCGGACAGGAAAAAACGCTCGGTGGGGGAATCGTCAACAACCAGAATACGACTGATAGCCATAATTTATGCTCCTAGAAAAAATCAAGCCCCTGCGCAAGCGTGCTCGCGCACAGCCGTCAGAAGTGTGTCCTTGGTAAAAGGCTTGGTCAGATATTCGTCCGACCCCACCATGCGGCCACGCGCACGATCAAACAGCCCGTCCTTGGACGACAGCATGATGACGGGGGTGGTGCGGTACTTGGCGTTACGCTTGATCAGCGAACAGGTTTGATAACCATCCAGTCGCGGCATCATGATGTCGACGAACACCACATCCGGATCGTGATCGGTAATTTTGGCCAGCGCATCGAAACCATCCTGCGCCAGGATGACTTCGCAACCCGCCTGATTCAGAAAGATTTCCGCACTCCGGCGTATGGTGTTGCTGTCATCGATGACCATCACCTTGACGCCTTTCAAAGCTTCGTTATCCACACGTTATCTCCACGAGGACCGTCGGGAAGACAGCACATAGCTGTCCCCTGTGTGGTAAACATTACGGCACCGGTTCAGGCTTCTTTAGCACTTATCGCGCCAGCATGCCGTGCAGATGCAGCAGGCAAACAAAAAGGGCGCTGCAAGCAGCGCCCTTTTGCCAATCTGGTTTCCGCAGCAACTTACTGCCAGGCTTCCCCGCTGGACTTCTTGTCTGCTCCAGCCACCTGGTTCATTGTGTCGATGATGGCATTGGGCAGCGTTGAAATCCGCATGAACTGCCCCATCCCCACGTCCGGGAAGGCCAGTGCGATGCGGAAACGCGCATGCGGCGCACCCACTTCCTTGTCGATGACATAAATTTCGTACGGCAGCCCCGCGATGTTGTCCTGCATGTCGATGCGCTTGATCCACTCGCCATCGTTGTTATCGGTATCATTCATGGACACGCCAAACACAGCCAGTTTGCGATCGGCCATCACGACTTCGTAGATTTTGCTTGTCTTGCCTGCACCCTTGGCAAGGTTGTCACGCACGGTTTTCACTGCTTCGTTGAAACTGCCGTATTCGGCCATTTTGTTTTTATACGAGTCCAGACGCTCCATGCCGATCATGTAGCGGTAGTTGGTCAAGCCGCTCGCAGATTCGTCGCCGCCCTGTCCCTTGCCGGCGCCCAGCGCATCCTGCAAGCGTGCCTGCAGGGCCTTGACCGCCGCTTCTTTTTTGTCGAACGACTTGCGGAAATAGGCGCGATACCAGTAGTCCGGGTTGGTATACGCCACGCTGCCGTCGGCTTTGACGCCCACGCGAATTGCTGCACCCAGCACGGCATGCCCACCGACAGAGCCAACTTCGCCAAGCATGGCATCGTCGGTAGCAACCACCACCCCATAGCCTGCAAGCGATTTGGGGAAATATTTGCCAACCACCTTGAAACCGCCATTCTTGAGCTTGGCCTCGACAGCTGTCGCCGCGCCCTGAACATTACCCCCGCTCACCGAATCGCCCTGGATATAGGGGGAAACTGCCCACGCGCTCGCCGAAGACACAAGCAAGGCCATTGCTGAAATCCATTTCACAATCATGACTCTCTCCTTATTAAAAGCTGTATTCCAACGCCACAGGTCGCATCCACAAGATACGGGAAGGCAGGCGGTGGGTTGGTCGATATTCCCGGGAACAAACACTTGCACCGTTATGCCGCCTACGCTCTAACGCCCGTGACCCGGCAATACTTGAGCGTTTAAATGTAAAAAAACCAATGCCTTAAAACACAACCATCTCGAAATCGTCCTTGCGCGCGCCACAATCAGGACACGTCCAGTTGATGGGTACATCTTCCCAGCGTGTACCCGGAGGGATACCGTCATCCGGCGCACCGGTCTCTTCGTGATAAATCCAGCCACAAATCAGGCACATCCAGCTTTTGTATTCGAGTGTGTCAGACATAGGTGTGATGGGAATTCAGCTAAAATCGTGCATTGATTCTAAAGCAGTGACACCATGCCGCCAATTTTCACCCCCAAACTCTCGCCCCCGCTGGTGCTCAGCTTTGCCGCGTCCGACCCGACCGGTGGCGCGGGGGTGCAGGCCGATTTGCTCACCCTGGCCAGCATGGGCTGCCATCCGCTGTCGGTCATCACCGCGCTGACGGTACAAGACACCGCCGGAATCGACGAAATCCTGGTGATCGACTCCGAGTGGGTGATGGACCAGGCACGCATGCTGCTGGAAGACGTGCCCGTAGCCGCCTTCAAGCTGGGCATGCTGGGTAGCCCGGAATCCATTGCAGTCATCGCCGAAATACTCGCGGACTACCCCGATATCCCGGTCGTGCTCGACCCGGTGCTGTCCTCCGGACGCGGCGACGAGCTCGCCACCGACGACATGATCGCGGCAATGCGCGACCTGCTGATCCCGCAAACCAGCATCCTCACCCCGAACAGCCACGAGGCGCGCCGCCTGGCGCTGTTCGAATCGGATGAGGACGATATGGACCTGGCTGCCTGCGCCAAGCATCTGGTCGATCTTGGCTGCGAGTACGTACTTGTCACCGGCACCCACGAAACCACCCCGCGTGTGCTGAACAGCCTCTATAACATCGACGGCCACGTGCAAACCGACGCCTGGGACCGCCTGCCTGGCAGCTATCACGGCTCCGGCTGCACCCTGGCCTCGGCCATCGCCGCCACCCTGGCGTATGGCAACGACGTGCCGAGCGCGGTACGCGAAGCACAGAATTTCACCTACGAAACGCTCAAGGCCGCCTTCCGGCCCGGCATGGGGCAATACATACCCGAGCGGTTTTTCTGGGCGCAGGATGCGCAGACAGAAGGCAATGCCTGACCACCGGCATGTCTGATTTCCCGGGCGGCATTTACGCCATCACCTTCGAAACGGCCGATACCGGACATTTGCTGACGCAGATTGAAGCGGCCCTGGTCGGCGGCGTGGCTGCCGTGCAATACCGCGATAAATCCACCGACGTTGCACGCCGTCATGAACAGGCCAGCGAACTCGCCAGCCTGTGCCACCAGTTTGGCGTGCCGCTGATCATCAACGACGACCTGCGGCTGGCCGATCTGTGCGATGCCGATGGCGTCCACCTGGGGCGCGACGATGGCAGCCTGCGCGAGGCGCGCATCATTCTCGGAAAAAACAAGCTGATAGGTGCATCGTGTTACCAAAGCCTTGACCTGGCCCTGGCCGCACAAGCCGCGGGCGCGGATTACGTCGCGTTTGGCAGTTTCTTCCCCTCGCCCACCAAACCGGCGGCCGCGCGGGCGGATGTCGCGTTATTGCGTGCCGCCACACCCGCCATCCATCTGCCGGTGGTCGCCATCGGCGGCATCACCCTGGCCAATGCGCCGCAATTGCTGGATGCGGGAGCCGACAGCCTGGCTATGCTGTCGGCCCTGTTCGACGCCCCTGATGTCCGCGCCGCCGCACACGACCTGAACCACCTGTTTGAAGCTGAACCCGAACAATGAGACTTGGATAATGAGACTTGAATCATGAATCGCAACGAAACCCTGTTTGAACAATCGCAAAAAGTCATTCCCGGTGGCGTCAATTCGCCCGTCCGCGCCTTCAAGGGCGTCGGCGGCACACCGGTATTCTTTGATCACGCCCAGGGCTCGCGTGTATGGGATGCGGATGGCCGCGAATACATCGACTATGTCGGCTCGTGGGGGCCGGCCATCCTTGGCCACGCCCACCCCGGCACGGTGAAAGCGGTGCAGGATGCCGCAGCGCGCGGCTTGTCGTTCGGCGCACCGTCGGCCGGCGAACTGGAAATCGCCGAACTGATCACCAAATTGGTGCCCAGCATCGAAAAAGTCCGTCTGGTATCGTCCGGCACCGAGGCCACCATGAGCGCGATCCGCCTGGCGCGTGGCTTCACCGGCCGCAGCAAGATCATCAAGTTCGAGGGCTGCTACCACGGCCACGCCGACTTTCTGCTGGTGAAAGCCGGCTCCGGCGCGCTCACCTTCGGCAACCCTACCTCGGCTGGCGTGCCGGCAGAAACCGCCGCACAGACGCTGGTGCTGGACTACAACGATGTCGCCGGACTGGAGCTCACTTTTGCTGAAGTCGGCGCCGAAATCGCCTGCATCATCGTCGAGCCGTTTGCCGGCAACATGAATCTGGTCAAACCCACGGCCGAATTCATGGCCGCCATGCGCCGCCTGTGCGACGCCTCCGGTGCGCTGCTGATTTTTGACGAAGTGATGACTGGCTTCCGTGTCGATCTCGGTTGCGCGCAAAAGCTGCTCGGCATCCGCCCCGACCTCACCACGCTCGGCAAGGTGATCGGCGGCGGCATGCCGGTCGGCGCCTTTGGCGGCCGTGCAGACATCATGGACAAACTCGCCCCCCTGGGCCCGGTGTATCAGGCCGGCACGCTGTCAGGCAATCCTGTTGCGGTCGCAGCGGGTCTGGCCACGCTCAAGGCCATCAGCGAACCCAATTTCCATGCTGACCTCGCTGCTCGCACCCAGCGCCTGATCAGGGGTCTGGTGTCGGAAGCGAAAGACGCGGAAGTCACCTTTTGCGCGGATTCGGTCGGCGGCATGTTCGGCCTCTATTTCGCTGCCAAGCCACCGACCAGCTTTGCCGAGGTGATGCAATGCGACAAGGAGACCTTCAACCGTTTCTTCCACGCCATGCTGGATCACGGGATCTACCTTGCGCCGTCGGCATTTGAGGCGGGCTTTGTCTCGGCCGCGCACACCGATGCCGACATCGACGCCACCATCAGCGCGGCACGCGATGTCTTCAAGACGCTTTAAAGGTTTTGTCCGCGAAGGACGCGAAGTTCGCAAAGAGGTTTTCACCTTCGTGTTACTTCGCGCGCTTCGTGGATGAAAAAAGGTTTTCCGCATGAACGACGAACTCTCCCCCGAAGACGAACTGCGGCTCAACGTCCTGTTCAACACCGACCTCAAGGCCGTTCGCATCGACGAATCGAGCATGACGCTGTGGGCGCTGACGCCGCAGGGCGAAGCCAGCGTGCCGCTCAAGCCCAACGAGCGCCCGGACCGCTATCTCAAGCGCGTGCGCGAACTGCTGTCCGGCCACGCGCTCGGCTCGCCCGGCGGCTACCCGGTGCACCTGACCCGCTGGACACGGCAATCGCAAGCAGGTTTGTCGGCCCAGCACCTGGCGCAGTTGTTGTTGATTGCCGAGGAGGAGGCAGTGGTCGCCGTGGTGCACTCGCCCGCGCTCACCGATGAACTGGCCCGCCATGCATGGTGGTGCATGTCCACCATCGAAAATGCGCGGCTGATGCTGATGCGCGACGTGGTCAGCCAGGGCAGCATGGGCCGCACCCTGGCCGAATTTCTGCTCGAGCACCTGGCTTTTCTGCACGAAGACGATGTCGGCATTCTCGATACGGTGGCGGTCATGCTGTATTCCGGCGTGCTGAGCGACGCCGAGAAGCTGTCGATCTGGAAGCGTGGCAGCGGCCGCAACTCGTATTACATCGCCTTTCTCGAACTGCAGCCCGATGCCCTGCCCAACCCGCGTGCCCCGCGCACGGATCACGGCAGCGTGCCTCGACTGGCCGATAATCCGTATAGCGTGATGCTGGAGAAAGCGCTGTCGGGACAGGGACAAACCTACCTCGCCACCACCGCAACCATCCTCGACCGGCCGGAAGTCCAGGAAGTGGTGAACCACACCCTCGACGCGCTGGCGCAATGGTGCATGCCCTTGCGTTCGGTCGATGAAGCCACGCGCAGTGCGGCGCGTGCTGCCGTATTGGCGGCGGCCCCGCAATTTGAAGCGGATTGTGCGGCACTCGATGCACTGGCTGCAGTCGATGCCGGCAGTGTGCGGCCGATCTTTCTCAAAACCACGGCCATCGGCTCACTGATGCGCCGCAAGATCGCCCCCATCGTCACGCCGCTGCTGGACAGCATCGCGGTGCTGCGGCAAACCCGGTAAAGCCTGAACGGCGTTACTTTCCTCCCAGCGCCGAGTCGACGCTCGCCAGAAACTTGTCCGGCTTCTCGAAGCCGATGACCTTGTAGCCCGACTGCACGCCGGCCGCATTCCAGAAGATCAGCCCGGGCGGGCCGAACAGGCTGAAGCGTTTCAACAGCGCCTTGTCGGCATCCGTATTGGCGGTGACGTCCGCTTTCAGCAGCAGCACATTTTGCAGGCGCGCCTGCACCTTGGGATCACTGAAGGTGAAGCGCTCCATCTCCTTGCACGACAC
>JAIOJU010000241.1 GCA_019911765.1 Thiobacillus sp. | reverse complement strand
GCCAGGCTGCCGCTGCCCGCCAGTTGCGCCGCCAGCCGCGCATCCAGCCGGACCCCCACCGGCAGAAACGCCTTGGCCAGCCGCAGGTCGGGCACGTTCAAAGTGCCTGTCCACGTCAACGGCGCGCTACGCGGCAAGGTGAAGTTGTCGCCGACTCGCAGCAGGGTGGCGCTACCTTCGGCCTGAGCCGACCCGGCCTCACGGGTCGCCACATCGAGTCGCGCCGTGACACGGTTGGCTTCGGCCGAAAGATCCAGCCCCAGGGTGGTCAGCCCCAGACTCAGGGCCGGATCGGTCAAGCGCACATCGCCGCTTTGACGCACGAGACGCGCCTGACCATCGACCGTGTTGCCCATGCGCAGATCCCAGTCGCCGTTCATCCGCAAGTCGGTGGTGAACGGCGGTTTCTGCTCCAGAAAACCGAGCAGCGGCGCCAGCGGCAAATTGCTCAGGCTGCCACGCGTACTCAGTTGCGCGCCTTGCCGGCTGAAATGCACAGCGCTGATTTTCCCGCCTGCCAGCGTCAGCGACAGATTGCTCACCTGCTGCTGTTCGCGGCCCAGCACCAGCGCGGCCGGCGCGCTCAAACGCATTGGCCACGCGCCCTGCACTTCGGCCTGGTTCAACTGGCCACGCCAGAGCGTGGTTGTTGGCGCTTCCAATCCGCCCGCCAGCGAGGCCGTCACGTTCCAGTCAGGCAACTTCGCATCGAGCGCCAATGTATGTGCATTGCGGCGTCCCTGGACACTGGCCCGCGCCACGCTGATGCGCTGCCCCGCCACCTGAATTCCGCGCGCTTCCAGCCGGCCATTGAACACGCCGCTTGCAGCGGCCTGCATCCTGAGTTGCAGGCTCAGGGAATCGGCCGCCACCTCGCCCGGCAAGCGCAGGCCGCTGGCCTCGAGTTGCGCGTCGATCTGCGGCTGCATCGGTTCGCCTGTGGCACTGCCGCTGCTGGTCAGTCGGCCGGCCAGTCCGAGATTCAAGCGCGCCAGCGCAGGCGCGTTGATATCCCACACCAGACGATCGCCCGCGCGGCCGTATGCGCCCTTGAGCTGGGCACGATTGCCCGCCAGGTCGATGTCGATATCGGTGTCGCTCAAGTGCTTGTTGGCGTAGCGCAACCGGCCTTGCCCCTTGACCGGACGACCTTCAAGCTCACCCGGCGGCAGGGTGAACTGCGCTTGCAGACGCAGTTCCGGCAACAGCGCACCACTCACTTCACCCTGTGCATTGAGCCGGGCACGCGGGAAATCGCCCAGTCGGGCAGGATTGATCTGGGTGGCGTCGAAGGTGGCCGCAAAAGCACGACTGGCATCGAGCTGCACGCTGCCGCTGGCCGTCAGTTTGCCGACCTGGCCGCTGAACGTCGCCTCCTGCAAGCGCACTGCCGCAGCGGCATGGCTCAGGACAAAGCGGCCTTCGCCCCAGGTTTCGGCGAAATCGGCTGCCAGCGTCTGGCCTGCCGCATCACCCGACACCTGCAAGGTTGTACGCATGCGGGTGGGATAGAGATCGCGATGCATGCCCGCCAGGTTCAGGCTCGGGCTGTTCAGACTGACACTGAAGCGGCCGTCACGCCACTGCCCCTCACCGGCGAACTGCCCGGCCGCGCCCAGGTCGATGGTCAATGCACTGAAATCGGCGTGTGCGCTGTCGCCCAGTACAGCCCCGGTCAGACTGGCCAGTGGCAGGCGATTCTGATCAAGCCGACCGGCTTGTTGATTGGCGAGACTGAACGTACCCAGCAAGCGTTCGCCCGGTTGTCCTTCGAACACACCGGAAAACGCCAGGTCGGCCTGCGGCGCATCGGCTGCGAATTGCCGGGGGTCGATGCCATGGCCGGATACCAGCAGCCTGGGCAGGCGCACCGGTGCAAACGGCGCGATTTCACCCATGGCCATGACATTCATTTTTTCGGCCTGGGCATCCAGCCGGAACCGGATCGCCGCCAGTTGCCCGCTCAGCTCAAGCGTGGCCTGCACCGGCAGCGGCAATTTCCGCGCGGCAGCCACGCGTCCCAGCAAGTCGAACGGCGCATCCTTCTGGATACCCAACTGGCCATCGACCTCGGCCCACGGCGTGCTGATCGCGGCCGCGAGCGTGTAGCGGTCGCCCGTATCGTCCACCCTGCCGCGCAACTGTTTGAAGCTGAGCGTCTGCCCGGGCTCGACCACATCGAGCTGTGCCACGTCCCACGCAGCCACCTGCACATTCACCGGCAGACGCAGGCTGTCGGGAAGCTGCGGCGGCGTGGGGTCTTTTTTGAGGATCTCGACCCGTACCTGCCGCACCGCAAGCAATTCAATCCTGAGCTGGCGCTGCAGCAATGCGCGCGGCTGCCATTCCAGTTGCCCCCCCGCCAGGGTGATACGCTGGGTATCCGTGGTGACCACCAGCTTCTGAAATCCGATCGGGGCGCCCAGATGCCCGGTCACCCCCTCGACGGCCAGTTGTCCCCGGCTGAGGGTGCTCGCCGTGCCGACCAGCCAGCGAAATCCACTGGCGGTATTCAACAGCCCCCATGTCGCCGCGAGCAACCCGGCCACGACCATCAGCACTGCGGCAATACTCCAGGCAGCGCGTTTCAAAACGACACCCCCAGCGAGAAATGCAGGCGGAATTCATCGGTCGCTTCGCCATAGGCGAGATCGAGATTGACCGGACCCACCGGCGAGCTGTAGCGTGCGCCGAATCCATAGCCAAACACCGGCGACAGACTGCCCGGACTGTCCGCTGCATCGCCGGCGTCGACGAACAGCGCCATGCCCCATTCGCGGCTGAAGAAATGGTTGTATTCGACACTGCCGGTGGCGAGGTAGCGCACCGAGGACACACCCCCGGAGAGGGAACGCCCAATGCTCTGGTAGGCATAACCCCGTATCGAGTTGTCGCCACCGGCGCGGAACAGGAAGTCGGTGGGGATGCCCTCGCGAGACTCGGCCAGCACGCTGCCCCACTCACCCCGCAGAATCAACCGGCCATCCTTTCCCACCGGGAAATACTGGGTGTGACGAGCCAGCAGGCGCACAAAGCTGGTGTCCGACAACAATGCATCCAGCGCGCCGCCACCCTGCAGGCTCAACACGTACCCCCGACGCGGATAAAACGCGCGGCCCACATTGCGACGGGTCCAGGCGTAGTTCAGGCTCAAGGCCTGATTGCGCGAATCCAGCGCATTGGCAATGATTTGTTCTTCCGTCTGGTATTGCAGCGACAAGGTCGTTTCGATCTGTCCGCGCGTCCGGCTGCGCTTGGCCGCCAGGACGGTCGCGCGGGTTTCCTGGCCTTCGATGTCTTCCTGCTTGAGTTGCAGGCCGATGCTGTTTTCATAGCCCTTGGCGTTGCGCGGCCAGGCGAGTTCAGCCGTCGTCGTCTGCCGGCTGGTTTCCAGACGTGCATCCAATTTCAGCCGCAACCCACGATCCAGCACATCGCGGTGCAGCCACGAGGCCTGCACCCGCGCGCCGGTATCGGTGCTCACGCCCGCACCCACACTGAAGCGCTTTTCCATCCGCTCCACCACCTCGACCTGGATCGGTACTGCTGCCGCCTGTGCGGGATCGGGTTCGATGCGTACCGTGGCCTGTGCGTAATAGCCGCTGGCCTCCAGTGCCGTCTGATAATCCAGCATATCCTGCTGGCGATACGGCTGACCGGGCCGGGCCGGGTTGAGATTGCGGGCGATGGATTCGGGATAGCGCTGGCCGCCGCTGATCGCCGGTTCACCATAAAAAAACGCCGGGCCACTGTCGACTGTCAGCATCAGATCGGCGGCATGACTGGCAGGGTCTACACGGGCTTCGCTCGCTGCGATGCGTGCGGTCTGAAACGCCCCTGACAGCAGGGGGCGCAGCACCACCTGCTTGGCGCTTTCCCAATCAGCCTGCCGAAACGGCATACCCGGCTTCAACGAAAAGCTGCGTGTAATACGTTCCCGAAGTCTGTCCCTGTCGGCACCGACTTTCAGCGCGCCCTCGAAATCCAGCTTCACGCTGCGTACCAAGGTGCGCACGCCGGGGTCCACCCGGTAGTCCACGCGCCAATCTCCATCCAGCCACTCAACCGCGCTTTCCACCAACGGAGAAAAGTATCCCTCGGTGGCCAGCAGTTCGCGGGCCGTCAGTTCACTCTGACGCTGCAGACGCGCGATTTCCTCTGCGTCCAGTTTTTCACCCAGCCGCGCTGCCCGTGCCGTTTCCAGATGTTGCATCAGCAGCGGCTTGAGTTCGTCCGGTGCCACCACCTCGACCGTCAAGGCATGCGCCGTCCCCGCGCACAGCGCGGCAAGCAATACCAAGGCTTTGAAAAATGGGGTGAGCAAAACACTCCAGACAGAGAAGTCAGCAGCCCATTTTACGGGGTGCGTTGCCATCGGACAAAGAAGTATGGCGGAGTAGCGGCAACAGGTTTACTGATGAATCGGGAATCAGGAGACCGAGTCCGGCAAGCAGTCGCTAAATTACCAGCCTTACATGGCCTGCAACCATAGATAATCTCTTTCAATCCGCCCAAAAACGAGAGGGTGGAACCCCACCCTCTCACTCGTCCTGCCCAGCCGGATCAATCCTGCGGTGACGCCGCTTTCTCAAAGCTGAACACGCCATCGCGCGCATCCACCCGAATGATGTCCTTGGCGGCAAACTGCCCGCTGAGGATTTCGCGCGCCAACGCGTTTTCGAGTTCGCTCTGGATCGCGCGCTTGAGCGGCCGCGCACCGTAGAGCGGATCGAATCCGGCTTTGGCGATTTCGGCAAGTGCCGCCTCGGAAATCTCCAGCTTCATCTCCATCTGTGCCAGCCGTTTTTCCAGACCCTGCAACTGGATCCGCGCGATGCTGGCGATGTGCTTCTCGTCCAGCGCATGGAACACAACCACCTCGTCGATGCGGTTGATGAACTCGGGGCGGAAGTAGGACTTCACTTCGGCCAGTACGGCGAGCTTGACAACCTGGTAATCGTCGCCCGACATCTGCTGGATCATCTGCGAACCGAGGTTGGAGGTCATCACGATCACGGTGTTGCGGAAGTCGACGGTGCGGCCCTGGCCATCGGTCAGGCGGCCGTCGTCGAGCACCTGAAGCAGCACGTTGAACACGTCCGGGTGCGCTTTTTCCACCTCGTCCATCAGGATGACGGAATAGGGCTTGCGGCGCACCGCCTCGGTCAGGTACCCGCCTTCTTCATAGCCCACGTAGCCGGGTGGCGCGCCGATCAGGCGTGCCACGGAATGCTTCTCCATGAATTCGCTCATGTCGATGCGGACCATGTGGTCGGCCGAATCGAACAGGTATTCGGCCAGGGTCTTGCACAGCTCGGTCTTGCCGACACCGGTGGGGCCGAGGAACAGGAAGGAGCCGAGCGGCCGGTTGGGATCGCTCAGGCCTGCGCGCGAACGGCGGATAGCGTCGGAAACGACGCGCACGGCTTCGTCCTGCCCCACCACGCGGCTGTGCAGTTTGTCTTCCATGTGCAACAGCTTGTCGCGCTCGCCCTGCAGCATCTTGGAAACAGGAATGCCGGTGGCGCGCGAGATGACTTCAGCGATTTCCTCGGCGCCGACTTCGGTGCGCAGCAGCTTGAAGGTCGACTTCGTGTCGGCCGTTTCGGCATGCTTCAACTGCGCTTCGAGTTGCGGCAGCTTGCCGTACTGAATCTCGGCCACCTTGTCGAGCTTGCCCTGGCGCTGCAACTCGACCATCTCGCCGCGCAGCTTGTCGATTTCTTCCTTGATGTGGGCACTACCCTGCACCTGGGCCTTTTCGGATTTCCAGACCTCTTCCAGGTCGGCATATTCACGGCCGAGTTTCTCGATCTCGTCTTCCAGCAGGCCCAGGCGCTTTTTCGAGGCTTCGTCGGTTTCCCGCTTGACGGCTTCGCGTTCGATCTTGAGCTGGATGATGCGGCGGTCGAGCTTGTCCATCACCTCGGGCTTGGAATCGATTTCCATCTTGATGCGCGCGGCCGCTTCGTCGATCAGGTCGATCGCCTTGTCGGGCAGGAAACGGTCGGTGATATAGCGATGGCTCAACTCGGCGGCAGCGATGATCGCCGGATCGGTGATCTCGACGCCGTGATGCAGTTCGTAGCGTTCCTGCAGGCCACGCAGGATGGCAATGGTCGATTCGACACTGGGTTCGTCGACCAGCACCTTCTGGAAGCGGCGCTCGAGCGCAGCGTCCTTCTCGATGTGCTTGCGGTATTCGTCGAGCGTGGTCGCACCGATCAGGTGCAGTTCGCCGCGCGCCAGCGCCGGCTTGAGCATGTTGCCGGCGTCCATCGCACCTTCGGCCTTGCCGGCGCCGACGAGGGTATGCAATTCGTCGAGAAAGACGATGTAGCGGCCCGGATCCATCGCCAGTTCCTTCAATACGGCCTTGAGCCGCTCCTCGAACTCGCCGCGATACTTGGCGCCGGCCAGCAAGGCTGCCAGATCGAGTACCAGCACCTTCTTGCCCTTGAGTGTCTCGGGCACTTCGTCATTGATGATCCGCTGCGCCAGCCCCTCGACAATGGCAGTCTTGCCGACACCCGGCTCGCCGATCAACACAGGATTGTTCTTGGTGCGGCGCTGCAGGATCTGGATCGAGCGGCGGATTTCATCGTCGCGCCCGATCACCGGATCGAGCTTGCCGTCGCGCGCGCGCTCGGTGAGATCCAGCGTGTATTTGGCGAGGGCCTCACGCTGACCTTCGGCCTCCTGTGATTGCACGTTCTCACCGCCACGCACCGACTGGATGGCCTGCTCCAGCGCTGCTTTCTGCGCGCCGTGCTGCTTCAGCAGCCGCCCGGTTTCGCCCTTGTCGTCCAGCGCCGCCAGCAGGAACAGCTCGGAAGCGATGTAGGCGTCGTTGCGCTTCATCGCCTCCTTGTCGGTCAGGTTCAACAGATTGTTGAGGTCACGTGAAATGGTGACCTCGCCGCCCTGCCCTTCCACCTTGGGCAGACGGGTCAAGGACTGGGTCAATGCCGCCTTCAGCGCAGGCACCTGCACACCGGCGCGCGACAGGATCGACGCAGCGCCGCCGCCCTCCTGATTCAGCAGGGCCAGCAACAGGTGCTGCGGTTCAATGTAGGCATGGTCGCCGCCGACGGCCAGGCTTTGCGCATCGGAGAATGCCTGTTGAAACTGGGTGGTGAGCTTGTCAAATCGCATATTGGGGCCTCGTGCTTAAGGTATATTCGTTGACATCCAAGTAGTGGCATTTCGGTTGATTTCAACCCACCGTGTCTTAATTTAACGCTGCACCTTAATTTAGCCCGCCATGCCTGAATTGATAGATTACGCTGTTGAACTCGATGTCGCCCGCGCGCTGGACGAGGATGTCGGCAGCGGCGACCTCACCGCCCGGCTGATCCCCGCCACGCAAACCGCCCACGCCCGCGTCATCACACGTGACGAGGCCGTGATTGCCGGACGCCCCTGGTTCGATGCCTGCTTCCGGGCACTTGATCTGGGCTGCACCCTCGACTGGCAAGTCAAGGAAGGCGATACCGTCAAAGCCGGCAGCGTGCTGGTCGAAATCTCGGGCAATGCCCGTGCCCTGCTGACCGCCGAGCGCCCGGCGCTGAATTTCCTGCAAACCCTGTCGGCCGTGGCGACGGCCACCCGGCCCTATGTCGAAGCGGTACACGGCACCCGTGCCGCCATTCTCGACACCCGCAAGACCCTGCCCGGCCTGCGCATCGCCGAAAAATACGCGGTGCGGGTGGGAGGTGGGCAAAACCAGCGCGTGGGGCTATACGACGGCATCCTGATCAAGGAAAACCACATCACCGCAGCGGGCGGCATCGCGCAGGTGCTGAAGGCGGCGTATGCGCTGGCAGACGGCAAGGTCAGCGTGCAGATCGAGGTGGAAAATCTGGATGAACTCGAACAGGCACTCGCCGCGGGTGCGACGCTCATCCTGCTTGATAATTTCAGCCTCGCGGACATGCGTCGCGCGGTTCAGCTCACCCACGGGCGCGCCCTGCTCGAAGCCTCCGGCAACATCACGCTGGACACTGTGCGTGCAGTCGCCGACACCGGGGTGGACCGGATCTCCATCGGCGGGCTGACCAAGCACATCCGCGCCGTGGATTTATCGATGCGCATCGACACCCATGCCTGAAATCGTGCGGGTGCGTTATGACGATGCACGGCACGCGGACGCCCTGATCGCCCTGCTGGACGCCTATGCGCGCGACCCGGCCGGCGGCGGCGAGCCGCTGAGCGATTTTGCGCGCGGCAATCTGATTGCTGCCCTCGCCGCCCGGCCCTTTGTCTTCAGCGTGCTGGCGTTCGACGATGGCACGCCGGTCGGTCTCGTCAACGCCATCGAAGGCTTTTCCACCTTTGCCTGCCAGCCGCTGGTCAATGTGCATGACGTGGTGGTCCTGCCCAGCCACCGTGGACGCGGCATTGCGGCGCTGATGTTTGCCGAGGTCGAAGTCATCGCGCGTGAGCGCAACGCCTGCAAGCTCACCCTGGAAGTGCTGGATGGCAATGCCGCGGCCCGGGCGCTGTATCAACGGCTGGGCTTCACCGCCTATCAACTCGATCCGGCGATGGGGCAGGCGCAGTTTCTGCACAAATGGCTGGGATGAAGCGCCTCCTATCCGGATTGTCGCTGGCCGTGGGGATGCTGGGAGTTTTTCCAGCGTGGGCCGAATCTCCCCCCACTGCTCCGACGATGGTGCTGGCCGACGTGTATGAAGCCCATTTCGACGTCACCCGGTACTGGGTCAGCGAGAAGTTCGATGGCGTACGCGCGCAGTGGGACGGGCACACGCTGCGCTTTCGCGGCGGCGGATTGGTCCCGGCACCTGCCTGGTTCACTGCGCATTTCCCGGCCGTGCCCCTGGATGGTGAATTGTGGATCGCACGCGGCCAGTTTGATCGGCTGTCGGGCACGGTGCGCCGGATCGAGCCTGTGGATGCCGAATGGCGGCAAATACGTTATCTGATTTTTGAATTGCCGGACGCAGCGGGTGACTTCAGCGCCCGCATCCAACAGATGCAGGCCTACGTTTCGCATGCCAATGTGCCCTGGTTGCAGGTGGTCGAGCAAACGCGCGTGGCCAGTCACGCCGAACTGAAAACGCGACTCGATGCCATCACGCATGCTGGCGGAGAAGGTTTGATGCTGCACCGCGCCGACGCACCCTATGTGACCGGTCGCAGCGACGTCCTGCTGAAGCTGAAACCCTGGCTGGATGCCGAAGCGGTCGTCGTGGGGTACACGCCAGGCAAGGGCAAATATCAGGGCATGACCGGTGCACTGACCGTGGAAAAGCCCGACGGGAAGCGCTTCCGGATAGGCAGTGGTCTAAGCGATGCCTTGCGCCGCCAGCCGCCGCCCATCGGGTCGCGCATCACCTATCGCTATCAACATCTGACAAAAAACGGTCTGCCGCGCTTTGCGCGTTATCTGCGGATACGGGAAGACTTTTAGGCGCCAGTCAGTCAGCCAGCCAGATCAGCGAGGCCATGCGCCCGGTCACGCCATCGCGACGATAGGAATAAAAACTGGCTGGCTCATTAAACGTGCAGCGGCCACCACCGAATGTTGTGTGCACGCCGGCGTGCCCGAGGCGAATGCGCGCAAGCAGGTAAATATCAGCCAGCCATTTGGGGGCGGTGCCAGATGAGGGGTGCGACACAAAGGCCTCGGCCGCTTCGGGATGCTGCGCAACAAATGCCTGGCGCACGTCATCGCCTACTTCAAACGCCTTGGGGCCTATTGCCGCCCCCAGCCAGGCCAGGATTTCACCCGGTGGCACCTGCATCGCCGCAACCGTCGCTTCCAGTACACCGTCTGCCAGTCCACGCCAGCCCGCATGCGCTGCCGCCACGACGCTGCCGGCACGGTCGCAAAACAGCACCGGCAGGCAATCGGCCGTCAGCACCGCACACACCTGTCCGGTTTGGCGGGCAAACGACGCATCGGCTTCAGGATGGGGTTCGCGTCCGATCTCAACCACGCGGGCACTATGAACCTGCCTCAGCCATTCCGGCTCGGCCGGCAGCTTCTGGCGCAAACGTTCACGGTTGGCTGCCACGTGGGCAGGGGTGTCGCCGACATGATCGCCCAGGTTGAAGCTGGCCCACGGGGCGACGCTGACGCCGCCTTCACGGGTGGTCATCAGGCTTTTCACGTGGGAAGGTGCTGGCCAATCTGGATGAATCATGCGGTTGCCTTAGAAGCTTGATACGAACGCATCAAGCTTTAACCCTTCGGGTCAGGCCTCCATGCAGTGTTGTCGCGCAAGGCTTCGAGGAGCGACTCGAAATCAGCGGGCAGATCACATTCCCACTGCATGTATTCCTGCGTGACGGGATGGATCAGCCCCAGCCGCTCGGCATGCAGTGCCTGTCGTGGAAACGGAATTTTCATGTGGCTGCGCCGGCTGGAACTATAGACCTGCTCCCCGACCAGCGGGTGGCCGATGTGCTGCATGTGCACCCGGATCTGGTGGGTGCGCCCGGTTTCCAGCTTACAGCGCAGCAGGCTCAGGCCCGCGGGGAAACGTTCGACCACTTCATAATGCGTCACCGCCTGCTTGCCCATCGAATGCACACACCGCTTGGTCCGGTTATGGGGATCGCGCGCCAGCGGCGCATCGACCTTGCCGCCCCGGTCGACCTCGCCGTAAACCAGGGCCAGGTATTCACGCTTGACCGTGCGCGCCTGCAACTGGCGCACCAGGTCGGTATGCGCTTTCAGGGTCTTGGCCACGACCAGCAGGCCGGACGTATCCTTGTCCAGCCGGTGAACAATGCCCGCTCGCGGCAACTCGGCCACCTGCGGCACCCAGTGCAGCAGCGCGTTCAGCAGGGTGCCATGGCGGTTGCCGCTGCCGGGATGGACCACCAGGCCGACAGGCTTGTTGACCACCATCAGCATCGAATCCTGAAACACGATATCGAGCGGAATGGCTTCCGGCGTGTCAGGGGTGGCGTTCGGATCAGGTTCGACTTCGACCCGCACCGATTCGCCACCGCTGACCTTCATCTTGGTGGTGCCAAAGGCATCATCCACGGCAATTTTGCGGGCACGAATCCAGTTCTGGATACGGTTGCGCGAGAACTCCGGCAGCATGGCAGACAAGGCCTGGTCCAGGCGCTGGCCACCGTGTTCGTCCGGGATCACCAGCTGGCGGATGTCGCCTTCCGGATTTCCCTTATAATCACTCGACGAATTTTCTGTGTCTTTTCCCATGCTTAAGCAAAGTCTTTCCGGTTTAAATGCATTCAATCGGGTGCCTGGCCTCAAACGGGGACTCGGCAGTCTGCTGCTGGCAGCCAGCCTCACCCTGGGCGGCTGCGGCCTGCTGCCCGAGGTCAAGGATGAAACCGCGGGCTGGTCGGCGCAAAAAATCTACGCCGAAGCCAAGGATAATCTGAACGAAGGAAATTTCGAACGTGCGGTCAAACTGTTCGAAATGCTGGAGTCGCGCTACCCGTTTGGGCGTTATGCGCAACAGGCTCAACTGGAAGTCGCCTACGCATACTACAAGGATAACGAGCCCATTTCCGCGATTGCCGCATGCGACCGCTTCATCAAATTACACCCCAATCACCCTAACGTCGATTACGCCTACTATCTGAAGGGCCTGGCGAATTTTAATGAGGACCTGGGCCTGCTCGGCAACCTGGTCGAGCAGGACATGAGCGAACGCGATCCCAAGGCCGCACGCGATGCCTTTCTGGCATTCAAGGAACTGGTCACGCGCTTTCCCGACAGCAAGTACACGCCCGACTCCACCGCCCGCATGAAATATCTGGTTAACGCGCTGGCCGGCAACGAGGTGCATGTTGCCAAGTATTACCTGAAGCGCGAGGCCTGGGTGGCAGCTGCCAACCGCGCACGCGAAGTGGTGAAAACCTATCCCGAAGCGCCCGCGCTGGAAGAAGCACTGGCGATCCTGGTGGTGTCTTACGACAAACTGAAACTGACCGACCTGCGCGACGATGCGCAACGGGTACTGAAACTCAACTTTCCCGACAGCAAATACGCCAAGGGCGTCAATACCGAAGGGAAAGCCTGGTACCGGTTCTGGTAATTTCGAGCCCGAAATCAATCGGGCTCCTTCTGATCCCGCTGAAGACCGGAATCAGGTAGCGGGAAATCAGATCGCAGACTCGCCCGACTCACCGGTACGGATCCGCACCACCTGTTCCATGTCGCTGACAAAAATCTTGCCGTCACCAATTTTCCCTGTGCGCGCAGCATTGACGATCGTCTCCAGCGCCCGGTCGAGCAGGCTGTCGGCAATGACGATCTCCAGCTTCACCTTCGGCAGGAAATCCACCACGTATTCCGCCCCGCGATACAGTTCGGTGTGGCCTTTCTGACGTCCGAATCCCTTGACCTCGGTAACAGTCAGGCCGGTCACACCAATATCCGACAAGGCTTCGCGCACTTCGTCGAGTTTGAATGGCTTGATGACGGCTTCGATTTTCTTCATTGCTTCATTCCTTATGGGGTTCTTGAATCAGGGGTGAGCATCAACACGCCTATTATGCAGCCTACATCCGTCTATTGAGCAACAGCCTCGATGCTGCGCATCAGGCTGCAAAGTTGCGACTTCAGGCCTCAATCCTCGCCCGTTCAACGGCTTCCAAGCCCATTGAATACCCCTTCCGTATTGGCCAGCCATGGCCAGGCCATGGTTCGAACCGGCCCATTCGGCCCTGACGGGGCACTCAGCCCGGCTGATCTTTGATACGATCATACAAAGATCCTTAATACGTTGGTCACACTGGGTTCTTATGATGGCCACATATTTGTAATCAAGCCGATTGGAAGCTCGCCATGCGTACTGCTCATTCTTCAGATTCGATCGCACTGTCACGTGGTTTCACCCTGCTCGAACTGCTGGTGGTTCTGGTGATTCTCGGCCTGCTGGCGGGCTATGTGGCGCCCAAATATTTTGCCCAGGTGGGCAAGTCGGAAGTGAAGGTGGCGCAGGCACAGATCGGCGCACTGGAAAAGGCGCTTGACCAGTACCGCATCGATACCGGTCACTATCCCAGCAATGAGCAGGGCCTGGCGGCGCTGAACGTCAAGCCCGCGGACGAAGCCAAATGGGATGGTCCCTATCTCAAAAAAACGGTGCCGAACGACCCCTGGGGCAAGCCGTATCAATACAAGATTCCCGGCGAACACAGCGAGGTGGATATCTATTCCCTGGGCCGCGACGGGACAGCGGGCGGCAGCGGTGACAATGCGGATATCGGCAACTGGTAATGCGTTACCGGGTTAAAGCCTTGCGCCCGGGGGTGGGCGTTACCGCGCTGACGGTGGAGGCACTGGACGAAGCCGAGGCTTCCGCGCGACTGCAACGCGAAGGCGCGCAGGTGCTCTCGATTACGGCCGAGCGCAGCAGCTGGCTGGGCACCCGGCAAGCCCGCTTTCCGCTATCGCTGTTTACCCAGGAACTGATCGCCCTGCTGGATGCCGGCCTGACGTTGAGCGAGGCGCTGGAAACCCTGGCCGAAAAAGAAACCCGCACCGAATCCCGCCAGTTGATTGAACGCCTGCTTGCCACCATGCGTGAAGGCCGGCCTTTTTCGGCGGCCCTGGCGGCCCAGGCCGACGCCTTCCCCCCGCTTTATGCCGCCACGGTGCGCGCAGCGGAAAGCACCGGCGACCTGTCGCCTGCCCTCGCCCGTTATGTGGGTTACCAGAACCAGATCGATACGGTTAAGAAGAAGGTGGTGTCGGCCTCGATTTATCCCCTGTTGCTGATCGGCGTGGGCACGCTGGTGATCGGTTTCCTGCTCGGCTATGTGGTACCGCGTTTTGCCGCGGTGTATGCCGACGCCGGCCGCGATCTGCCCTGGATGTCGCAGATGCTGCTGGCCTGGGGCGAGGCCGTCGAACAGCATGGCAAGTGGATTTTGCTGGGTGCGGTGGCATTGATTGCCAGTGTGACGCTGGCGCTGTCACAACCGGCCACCCGGGCCGCGCTCACCCGGCTGGCCTGGCGCACTCCGGCGGTGGGCGAACATTTGCGCACGTTTGAACTGACGCGTTTTTACCGCAGCCTGGGCATGCTGCTCACGGGCGGCATTCCGATCGTGTCGGCGCTCGGCATGGTATCGGGCCTGCTTTCTGCGCATCTGCGCAGCGGCGCGGCCACGGCAATGGAAGCAATGCGCCGCGGCGAAACCATTTCGGCTGCGTTTGAACGCGGCGAACTGACCACGCCAGTGGCCGCCCGGCTGCTGCGGGTAGGCGAAAAAAGCGGCCGCATGGGCGAGATGATGGAACGCATCGCCATTTTCCACGACGAGGAAATGGCCCGCTGGGTGGACTGGTTCACCCGCCTGTTCGAGCCGCTGTTGATGGTGTTCATCGGCCTGACGATCGGTTTGATCGTGGTGCTGCTGTACATGCCGATTTTTGAACTGGCCGGATCGATACAATGAACGCGCCCCACCCTGTCCTCACCTCCGACGCCTTGGCCAGCCTGCGCCAGGAAGCGCGCGCGGCGAGCCAGTCGGTAATGCTGCGGGTGCAGGAAAAGTTTGGCCTGGATGCCGATGCCACACTGAATCTGCTGGCCGCGCACAGCCATTTGCCTGCGTTCGACATGGCCGCCCTGAATGCACTGAACGTCGATTTCGGCAAGATGCCGTTCAATGAATGCGCCCGGCGGCATTGCCTGGCCGCGCGCGATCTCGATGGGCAATTGTGGCTGCTGCTGACCGATCCCTGGGACAGCGCCACGCGCGCCTATGCCGCCCATGTATTGGGTGCACCGTTCAAAACCGGCCTCGCGCATTTTGCCGACCTGTCTGCCCTGCTGGCCCGCCATGAAGAAGGCCTGCGCGCCATGGAAGGCATGGGGGGCGGCGTGCAGGCCGCACAGGATTCCGGCGCCGAGGCCTTGTCGTTCGCCAGCATTGCCGAGGACACCAGCCCGGTGGTGCGGCTGGTGCGCTCGACACTCTACGACGCACTGAAAGCGGGCGCCTCCGATATCCATCTGGAGACCGATCCACGTGGACTCACGGTGAAATACCGCATTGACGGCGTGCTGTCGAACGTGGCCCAGGTGCCGGGCGTGGAAGTGGCCGAACAGGCCGTATCGCGCATCAAGGTGATGGCCGAACTCGATATCGCCGAACGCCGGGTGCCGCAGGACGGACGCTTCAAGGTGGCGATGCAGGGACGCGAAGTGGACGTGCGGGTGTCGATCATGCCGAGCGTGTTCGGCGAGGATGCGGTGCTGCGTATTCTCGACCGCCAGGCGCTGTCGGAAGAACTCTCCGGCCTCACGCTCGAAGGACTCGGTTACGCCGGCGCCACGCTGGCGCGCATCCGCAAGCTGGCGGCCGAACCCTACGGCATGCTGCTGGTGACCGGGCCGACCGGTTCCGGCAAGACCACCACGCTGTACGCGGCGATATCCGAAATAAACCACGGCCGTGACAAGATCATCACCATCGAAGATCCGGTGGAATACCAGTTGCCGGGCGTGCTGCAGATTCCGGTCAACGAGAAGAAGGGCCTCACTTTCGCTCGCGGCCTGCGCTCGATTCTGCGCCACGACCCGGACAAGATCATGGTCGGTGAAATCCGCGACGCCGACACTGC
Source organism: Thiobacillus sp. (assembly GCA_019911765.1). Classification (GTDB taxonomy): domain Bacteria; phylum Pseudomonadota; class Gammaproteobacteria; order Burkholderiales; family Thiobacillaceae; genus Thiobacillus. Next base: position 115 of record JAIOJU010000241.1, on the reverse strand, counting down.
GCAGATCGCGGTGCAGTCGGCGTTGACCGGGCACCTGGTGTTCACCACGGTGCACGCCAACAACGTGTTCGACGTCATCGGCCGCTTTATCCACATGGGCGTCGATCCCTACAGC
>JAIOJU010000240.1 GCA_019911765.1 Thiobacillus sp. | reverse complement strand
GGTGGCATCCGCGAAATCGAATTCACTGCGCATGTGTTCCAGCTTATCCGCGGCGGCCAGATTCCCGCCCTGCAGCAGCGCCCCGCCCTCACCGTGCTGGGCGAACTGGTCCGAAGTGAACTGATGACGGCGAATGCGCAGCAGGAACTCACCCGCGCCTACGACTTTCTGCGCCGCCTGGAACACCGCATCCAATATCTGGACGACGCGCAAACCCAGTTGCTGCCAGAAGATGAAGAATCACAGGCAATGCTGGCCGATGCAATGAATTTCCCAACTTACGCTGCACTGATCGTCGAGCTCGACACACACCGCAACAAGGTGACGCGCCACTTCGACCAGATGTTTGCCGCGCCGCAAACCGACCAGAACAGCCACCCGCTTACCGCCGTGCTTACCGGAGCCACGGACCCCGACAGCCTCCACGCCTTGCTTGAAGAAGCAGGGTACGACGATCCGGCACGGGTGCTGGCCACACTCGACGCGCTGCATCACCATGCCGCACATCTGGCCGAATCCACCCAGCTGCGGCTCAATGCGCTGCTGCCGCCCGCGCTCGAAATCATTGGCAGCCAGACCAACCCGTCAGCCACATTGGAACGCTTTGCCGCGCTGATGCAAGCGATTGCACGCCGCTCCACCTATCTGGCGCTGCTGGCTGAATATCCGGCGGCCTTGCTGCAACTGGTCCGGCTGCTGGCAGCGAGCCCCTGGGCGGCGCAAATGCTGACGCGTCAACCGCAATTGCTGGATGAACTGATCGCCCCGCAACACCTGCTGCGCGTACCCGACTGGAAGCGACGCGCCACCCAGTTGCACGAAGAGCTCGACGCACACCCCGGCGACACCGAAGCGCAGATGGACGCCTTGCGTCGTTTCAAGCAGGTGCAGACCCTGCGCCTGCTGGCGCAGGACGTGGCCGGCCATCTCACGGTTGAAGATCTGTCCGACCACCTGTCCCATCTCGCCGACCTGCTGCTCGCCGAGACCCTCGCGCGTTGCTGGGCCGGGCTGAAAACACGCCACCGCGACAGCCCGCAGTTCGCGATCATCGGCTATGGAAAACTCGGCGGCAAGGAGCTCGGCTACGCATCCGACCTCGATATCGTGTTTCTCTACGATGATGACAACGAGCACGCTCAAGCCACCTATGCGCGGCTGGCACAGCGCATCAACACCTGGCTCGGCACCCTGACCCCGGCCGGGATGTTGTACGAAACCGATCTGCGCCTGCGTCCGGATGGCGCCTCGGGCCTGCTGGTCAGCTCGACCGAAGCCTTTCGCGATTACCAGTTGAACCATGCCTGGGTCTGGGAACATCAGGCGCTGTCGCGTGCACGCTTTGTCTGCGGCGACGCCCGGATAGGCGAGACTTTTGAAGCCTTGCGCTGCGAAGTGCTCCACCAGACGCGAGACGCTGCCAAGCTGCGCGAAGACGTGCTGGCCATGCGCGAAAAGATGCACGCCGGCCACGTCAACAACACGGAATTGTTTGATCTCAAGCATGACAACGGCGGCATCGTCGACGTTGAATTCTGCGTGCAGTATCTGGTGTTGCGGGATAGCCATGCGCATCCCCAACTAACGGAGAATCTTGGCAACATCAAGTTGCTGCATCGCGCGGGAGCGGCCGGGCTGATCCCGGTGGACATTGCCGAGGCTGCCGCCGACGCCTACCGCGAACTGCGCCGTCAGCAGCATGCGATCAAGCTGAGCGGCGCGGAATTCGCGCGGGTGCCGCCTGCCGCGATGGAAAGTGTACGCGAGGCGGTGCGGTCGCTATGGCAGCAAGTGATGGGTGGAGTATCTGACTGACTAGCGCTGCAGCGCCACGGGCAAAGGTGCAGCCTGGCCCGTCTTGGGTTGCCCGGCATACACGGTGAGGTGCGGATAGGGTATCTCGATTCCGGAGGCGTCAAACGCCTTTTTCAGCCGGTATAGATAGGCGCGGCGCACGCCCCACTGCTCCAGCGGCTTGACCTTGAAGCGGCAGCGAATCACCACGGCGGAATCGCCCCACTGGTCGACACCGGCGATTTCAATATCTTCCACAATCTTATCGGCCAGTTCCGGATCGGCGCGCAGTTCCGCCGCCACGGTACGCATCACGGCATAGACTTCGTCGACGTCTTCCCGGTAAGCCACGCCCACGTCGATCACCGCATGGGCAAAGCTGCGGCTGCGGTTGGTGACGGTGTCGATGGTGCCATTGGGAATGTAATGCACGCTGCCTTCGTAGTCGCGCAGCCGGATGTAGCGCAGCGTCATTTCCTCGACCAGCCCCCCCTTGCCGGCGACTTCCACCACATCACCCTGGCGCACCTGGTTCTCCAGCAGCAGGAAGAAGCCGGTGAAATAGTCCTTGACCAGACTTTGCGCGCCGAAGCCGATGGCAATGCCAAGCACCCCCGCAGCTGCGAGAATGGGCGCGATCGAGATGCCAACCTCGCTCAGCACCAGCATCGCCGTAACCAGGGTAATGAGCACCGCAGCGATATAGCGAAACACCTGCTCCAGCGTGTTGAGCCGCTTGATTTGCTCGGGGTCGTCGAGATCCTGCTGCATGTGCTGATGCAGCCGTCCAAGTGCCTTGCGCGACAGCCGCAACGCCAGCCAGGACAAACCCAGAATAATGGCCACATGCAGCGCAGTAATCGCCAGACCGTGCCATGCGCCAAGATGAGCTTGAAGCGTGTTCAGATAATTCATATTCCAGTTTCTCGGTTAATGCCTGTTGTGGGTATCTGTAAACGGAGTCGCAAAGACTGACATCAATCTGATGGCGCCCCGGCACCACCCGCTCACACAGGCGTCAAATCTGCTTCGAGATGCCAGTCACGAATGAATGGGAGATAGAAATCCTTCGAGGACGGGACCGCACCTTCAACCTGGCATAACGCCCGGGCAAAGGTATCGGCACGTGCCAACTGGTCGACGATGGACCACCCGCGAAGCATGCCAAGCATGACAATCGCAGCAAAGCCGTCACCTGCCCCGGCGATATCGACGACCTCAGGCAGCGCCGGCCCGGTTACCGACTCGACACGCCCGGCACGGTCGATCGACCAGGCACCGGCCGCGCCGCAGGTCACCACCAGTCGCTCCAGGTCAAAGCCGGATATCAGTTCGACCGCACAGATATCCGGCGTGGCGGTCTTAAGCGAAAGAAGGTGACAGACGCGCAGCAGTTCATCCTCATTGAGCTTGACCACGCTTGCCTGCTGAAGTGACCAGCGCAACGTGTCCGCATCCACCCAGGGGTCGCGCAGATTCACATCCAGGAAAACGCGTGCATCGACGGTGCCAAGCAACTCGCGAAGCGCACGGCGCGAGTTGCCTCGCTGTGACAGCGTGCCGAAGTAAACCATCCGCGGATGCACCGACATTCCGACCAGCCGCGCCAGACTGGCATGGATGTAGTCGTAAGCCTGGTTGGACAGGATGCGAAATGAATGCCCCCTCTCCGTCTCGGTCACCTTGACCCGCCCGGTGGGTCGTCCCGGATCGCGCTGCACCCCGCGTCGGTCGAGACCGTGTGTTTCCATTGCCTGCAGCAACTGGTCGCCGAGATCATCCTTTCCTGCGCGCGTGACCAGCACCGGATGTGAGCCCATTGCAACCAGATGACACGCCACATTGAACGGCGCGCCGCCCAGCACATTGTGATCTCGAAACTGATCGACCAGGGTTTCCCCAAAGGCGATCACTGATTGAGGAATCGAATAGCCTGATGAACGCATCAGGCTGGCGTCGATAGAGGTGTTCATGACTTAACCTCTCGCTTTCAACAAAGGGGACGCCGCAAGGGGGCGTCTTGAAAAAAGCTGGCCGTTTCGTCCAACGCCATACCTGGAACCGGCCAGCCAGCGGCAACCGCACTCAGTTCATTTCAACTGCCTGCTTACCTGAAATATGCCGACGCTGGATGGCCGCAAACTGCGGCGAATGTCCGAGGAAAACAAGCTGACGGAAAAAACCAAACCCGTCGAGGTGACGTCATACAGGATGACGATATGCATTCCGCCGATCCATCCGGCGGTCATCACGACAATGATGAATTAACTTCATTTAATTTTTGCACAAAAATATCAAGCCTCGCAAGCCAGGCTGCGGCGAGTTATCGATATCGCGAGTTATCGATATCGAATACGTCGTCCGGCATGCATCAACACTTTGCGCACTTCGTCCAGGAGCAGCACGCTGGATGCGGCCAAAGCTGCCAGCAGCCAATCTTCCAACTGCAAATCTGTCGTGCCAAAAAGGGTCTGGGCAGGAGCCCAATACACGGCAATCACCTGCAAGGCGAGCACACTCGTCAGCGCCAACCACAGCTTGCCGTTCCTGAAAAAATTACTATTGAACGCACTACCGAACTCCATCCGCGCATTGAACACATTGAAAAACTGGAACAGCACAAAGGTGGTAAAAGCCAGGGTCAATGCATAAGCCGGATCCCCCGTGCCCAACCCGTAGTGGAACAGAAGCAGCGTCCCGACCATCATGGTTGCGCCATACAGGATCAGCCGCGCCAGGCGGTTGAAAGTGAGGATCTGTGCCGACTGGCGGCGCGGCTTCTCGTGCATGATGCCGGGGCGGGCGGGTTCGATGCCCAGCGTCATGGCGGGCGGGCCGTCCATGATGATGTTGATCCACAGCAACTGGATGGCGGTGAAGGGCGTGGGCATGCCCAGCAGCGTGGCCGCCAGCACGGTCATGATCGCGCCGATGTTGGTGGACAACTGGAAGCGCACGAATTTGACGATGTTGTCGTAGACCACGCGTCCCTCCTCGACCGCGCGAACGATGGTGGCGAAGTTGTCGTCGGTCAGCACCATGGTGGCCGCCTCCCGGGTCACCGCGGTGCCGGTGATGCCCATCGCCACGCCGATGTCGGCGGCTTTCAGCGCGGGGGCATCGTTGACGCCGTCGCCGGTCATGGCGGCTACGTGGCCATCGGCGCGCAAGGCCTTGACGATCTTGACCTTGTGCGCGGGCGATACGCGAGCGAATACGCTGATATGGTTGATGCGCCGCGCCAGTTCGGCCTCATCCATGGTGTCCAGTTCCGCACCGCTGATCACGTCGCCTTTCAGTCCCAGTTCGTGGCCGATGGCAGCGGCTGTCAGCTTGTGGTCGCCGGTAATCATCTTGACCTGGATGCCGGCGTGTTTGCAGTGGGAAATGGCCTGTTTTGCCTCGGCACGAGGCGGGTCCATCAAGCCGGCCACCCCCAGGAACACCCAATCCTTTGCCCACGTCATCAGATCGCCGGCCGGGTCGAAATCGTGCGCCGGGATGATCCGCCGTGCCACCGCCAGCACGCGCAGGGCCTGGCTTGCCAGATGCGCGTTCTCGGCCTCGATGGCGTTTCGGCTTTCGTCATTCAGAGCGGCTTCCCCCTCCGCCGCAAGCCAGGAGCTCGAACGCGCCAGCAGCACATCGGGCGCGCCCTTGATGAACATCTCCACGGTTTCACCGGCATGGTGGAAGGTCGCCATGAACTTGTGCGCCGAATCGAAGGGAATCTCGGCGATGCGCGGCTGCTCGTCCTGCTCGTATTCCGGTTCGATGCCATGTTTTTGCGCCAGCACCCACAAGGCGCCTTCAGTGGGGTCGCCAATCAACTGTCCGTCGCGCACCCGCGATTCGGTACACAGCGCCATCGGCAGGAAGAAGGCGCGCGGGTCCTGCACGGGTTGCTCAAAATGGATTTCACCCTGGGGCACATAGCCTTCACCACTCACGGTAAAGCGGCTGCCCGCACACCATCCGGCGCGTGCGGTCATCTGGTTCAGGGTCAGCGTGCCGGTCTTGTCAGAGCAGATCACCGTGGTGGATCCCAGTGTTTCCACCGCCGACAGCTTCTTCAGAATCGCCCGGTTCCTGGCCATGCGCCACATGCCGATGGCAAGCGTCACCGTCACCACGGCCGGCAGGCCTTCAGGGATGGCCGCCACCGCCAGCGCCACGGCGGTCAGGGCCGCGTCCGTCCACGGCAGGCCACGCGCGAAGTCGAGGATGAAAATCAGCGTCACCACCATGCCCGCAAACACAGCGAGCTTTTTGCCCAGCGTGTCGAGCTGTCTTTGCAGCGGCGTGCCCGAATCGGGCGCGGCTGCGATCATGTCCGCCAGCTTGCCCATTTCGGTCGCCATGCCGGTGGCGGTGATCAGCAGTTCGGCACGCCCGCGCGTGACGACCGTATTCATGTAGAGCAGGTTCACGCGGTCGCCCAGCGGCAGGTCAGGCTCATCCAACGCCGCGGTCGATTTGCCCACCGCGTGCGACTCGCCGGTCAGTGCCGCTTCATCGACTTCCAGTGCGTGTGCAGCCAGCAGGCGCCCGTCTGCAGGGACGCGGTCACCCGCTTCAAGCAGCACGATGTCACCCGGAACAAGCTGTGCCGCATCCAGATCGGATACCCGTCCGTCACGCCGCACACGTGCATGGGCCGCCAGCATACCCTTCAGGGCTGCCAGGGTTTGCTCAGCCCGGTGCTCCTGATAAAACCCCAGTCCCGCGTTGAACACGACGACGATCAGAATAACCACCGCATCCTTCAGGTCGCCGATGGCCCACGCCAGAGCCGCCGCGAACATCAGAACGATGACCAGAAAGTTCTTGAACTGATCGAGGAATTTCAGCCAAAGCGGCTTTGCCCTGGCTTCGGCAAGCTTGTTCTCGCCCAGGCGCGCCAGACACTCGGCAGCCGCATCCGAACTCAGGCCCTGCGCTGGAACGACATTCAGTTCGTCAGCAGCATCCCTGGTCGAAAGCGCATGCCAGTTTCTGGATTCAGTTTCCATAGAGGTAGAGGAACAAGGTGTTCAGCAAATAAATGACGAACAACAGCAGGCTGATCCAGCTCACACTGCGCAAGACACGCGAAACGGGCCGGATCACCAGGCCGACCACGGCCAGTCCGCTCATCATCATGGCCGAGAAGGCCGACGTGGCATGAGTGATCGAGACATCGGCCAGCAGAGGACCCTGCAGGTAAAACAGGTCATCGACCGCCAGGATGGCAATATTGAAAAGATTGCTGCCGAACAGGTTGCCGATGGCCATATCCACCGCCCCCAGACGCAGGGCAGCCACCGTGACCACGACTTCGGGTGCGGAGGTGACCGCGGCGACAAACAGCGTGCCGACGAAGCTCTGTCCCCACCCCATCACCTCGGCCAGGTCCTTGGCGATAAACGGCAGCCAGATGCCGGCTGCCACCACCACCACGGCGGCCATCGCGTAGCCGCGCACCGCCTGCTTCAAACTCATGTCGGGATGCAGTTCGACCCGGTCTTCCACATACTCGCTGACTTTTGCATGCTCGTAGCGGTAGAGTGAGCGCATGGCCAGCAGATACAGGAGCAGGATGACCGGCGTGTAGAGACCGACATGACCAAGCGAGGGAAATGTCCCCGTGCGGTAGAGCAGCAAATTGAAGCCGGCGAAGCCGATCAGCGCAATGCCGTAGCCGGCTGACAGGACGTGGCCCTGGCGTGCTCGTGTATAGACGGATTCCTTGCGGTAGAGAAAATCCAGCACCACGATGATCAACAGATTGAACACGCAACTGCCCATGATGTCGCCCACGGCGATATCCGGCACGTTGGCAGCCGTGACCGAGGACACACCGGTCGCCAGCTCCGGCAGCGAGGTGACCGTGGCCAGCATGATCAGGCCCACCCAGCCGCGGCTGATGCCGCTTTTCTCGGCGATGATATCGCCATAGCGCGACAGCCTCACTCCCGCAAATCCGATGACGGCCAGAGAGGCAAAAAGAGAAAGCCAGATGGAAAGCATGTCTTGCATGAAGATCGAAAATTCGGCTCCGTTTCTTTGTGCGCATACGCACCCTGAATGGGTTCTTCAACCGGGAAGCTCCATGCGCCTGACCGCCATTGCGCAGCATGCGATGCCATCATGAATACTTGGCCACACCAACGGTCTGAAACGCTTCTATTACAGAGTACCATGCTGCTGTCGCCACTGTAATGGTGGGCACAGGGCCGTGCAGGATGCAAGGTCCGCAGCCATGTCGCCAAGCATCCGCTTCTAAAATATATGGACAGCATCTACCAGAAATTCGCCCTGCTGCTCGCCGTCTCTGCATTTGTGGGGACGTTGGCCGTGCGCCTGCGTCAGCCCCTTTGGGTGAGCTACATCATTGTCGGCATCGTGCAGGACCTCGCAGCCGTCATTGCGATGATGGTCATGAGTGGCCTCGGCAGCATGAGCGACAAAGGCAGGCGCACACGATCCCACACGGGCTTTAGCTCGTAGTGAATCGGAGCCCCTTGCGGGGTTCGACCAGACGTGTCATCGGGTGCGCAGCGCACTTACCCGCCAAGTGACGGGTATCGAAGGCAGTCAAGTTCGTATTCATGCGGACCCTTGGTTACGGGCATTGCGTCCTTGGCTAGCCGGACGAAAAACCCTCGCCATTGCCGAAGGCGGCGGAGTCGATGTGTGCGCCGTGGCGTTGCTGAATCCCTCCCCTGCCCCGTCTGTCGCGGCAACTTGGGAGAGTATTTTCATTTTCGGTATTATCGCTGATATGGCGCGGTGAAAATTGGCAAAGCACCGATCCGTCGCCGCAATCCCACTTCTACATCGCCCCAAGGTAATCCACGTGGACTTTTTCAATCAGCTCGTTCTCGCCGGCGCGGTGCTGCTTTTGCTGGCCATCCTCGCCAGCGCCCTGTCGTACCGCATCGGCATGCCGCTGCTGCTGGTGTTCCTGGCAGTCGGCATGCTGGCCGGGGAAGACGGTCCGGGTGGCATCCTGTTCGACGACAGCGGCATCGCCTACACCGTGGGCAGCGTCGCGCTCGCCGTCATCCTGCTCGACGGCGGCCTCAACACCCGTTCCGACAGCTTTCGCGCCGGCCTGCGTCCGGCGTCGGTGCTGGCCACCGTCGGCGTGCTCATTACCTGCGTGGTGACCGGCCTGTTCGCCGCCTGGATGCTCGATTTCGGCCTGCTCGAAGGCATGCTGGTCGGCGCCGTGGTGGGCTCCACCGACGCTGCCGCCGTGTTTGCCCTGCTGCACGCCAGGGGCCTGGCGCTGAAGCAGCGTGTGTCCGCCACGCTGGAAATCGAATCCGGCAGCAACGATCCGATGGCGGCGCTGCTCACCATTGCCCTCATCGAGCTGATTCTTTCGGGTCAAAGCACGCCCGGCTGGGAAACGCTCGGACTGCTCATCCAGCAAATGGGCATGGGCCTCGTCGCCGGCCTCGGCGGCGGCTGGCTGCTGGTGCGGCTGGTCAACCGCCTGCCGCTGGAGCGCGGCATGTATCCCATGCTGGTCCTCGCCGGCGGCCTTGCGCTCTACAGCCTCACCACGGTGCTGGGCGGCAGCGGCTTCCTCGCTGCCTATCTGGCGGGCGTGGTGGTGGGCAACAGCGCGCCGCGCGAATCGACCAACATCCTGCAGGTGCACAACGGCCTGGTCTGGCTGGCGCAGATCGCCATGTTCCTCATGCTGGGTCTGCTCGCCAGTCCCAGCGATCTGCTCGAGCATGCGCCCGGCGCGCTGGCGATCGCACTGGTGCTGATGTTCGTCGCGCGGCCGCTGGCGGTGGCACTGTGCCTGCTGCCGTTTCACTTTCCGTGGCGCGAGCAGGTGTTCATCGCATGGGTCGGGCTGCGCGGCGCGGTGCCGATCATTCTTGCGCTGTTCCCGCTGCTGGCAGGCATCCCCGAGGCCGAACTGATTCTGGATGTCGCCTTCTTCGTGGTGCTGATCTCGCTGACCGCGCAGGGATGGACCATCCCCGCACTGGCCCGCCGCCTGCGGCTTCAGGTTCCGCCTGCGCCGACGCCGACCGAACGCTTCGACCTCGCGTCAGCCCCGACCGGCGGCCATGCCTTTTTTGGCTACCGGCTTAAGGCGGACGGCCAGTTCATCGGCCGCCACGCCAGCGCGCTGCGCCTGCCCGGAGAAGCGCGCCTGCTGACCGTATTGCGCGATGGCCTGGCGCTGGTGCCGGATGCGGCCGGCGAACTGGCCGCCGGGGATACGCTTTACGTCCTGGCCAATGAAGCGGACAGCACCGCGCTCGGCGATCTGCTGGCAGCGCCCCGCGCACCTGCCTATCTCGACAAGCGTCAGTTCTACGGCGATTTCATCCTGAACGGCGAATCGATCATGTCGGATGTCGCCGCGCAATACGGCCTGCCCTTGCCGCCGGAAATGTCGGACCTGACGCTGGAGGCGTTTGTTACCAGGAAGCTGCCCGGCGTACCCGTGGTCGGCGACCGCGTCCGTCTGGGCAAACTGGAATTCGTGGTGCGCGCGATCGTCGACGGCCGCATCAGGCAGGTGGGCCTGCGGATCCCGACCCATCTGGTGGATGCGCCCTGAACTCGAACACGCCCGGTCTTGTCCGGGGCCATAAAGACGGCCATCATGGTTCTGACCTGCCAAGCATAACCATCGACGCAAGGAATCACGCACACAACGATGACGCAGCCTTTTGACGAATTCGCCCTGCTCCTGATCATCACCACCGTGCTGGGGGCGATCGCGGTACGGCTGCGCCAGCCGATCCTGATCGCCTACATCGCGGTCGGCATATTGCTCGGGCCGGCGGGCTTCTCCCTGGTGTCGGCGCACGACCAGATCGACCTGCTGGCGCAGATTGGCATCACCGTGCTGCTGTTCGTGGTGGGGCTGAAACTCGACCTCAGGCACATCCGCCACATCGGCCCGGTCGCGCTCGCCACCGGGCTGGGGCAGCTCAGCTTCACCATCGTGTTCGGCTTCTTCATCATCCTCGCGCTCGGCAAGGGCTGGCTGGAGGCGCTCTATGTAGCGGTGGCGCTGACTTTTTCCAGCACCATCATCATCGTCAAGCTCCTGTCCGACAAGCGCGAGCTCGACTCGCTGCACGGCCGCATCGCGGTCGGCTTCCTCATCGTGCAGGACCTCGCCGTGGTGATCGCCATGATGGTGATGAGCGGGCTCGGCGGCATGGGCGAGGAAGGCGTCGGCGGCATGACCCTGGCGCTGACCCTGCTGGCGCGCCTGGGCGGCGCCGCGCTGCTGCTGTATGTGCTGATGCGCTACCTGCTGCCGCGCATCGTCGGCACCCTGGCGCGCTCGCAGGAACTGCTGCTGATCTTCGCCATCGCCTGGGGCACCGCGCTGGCAGCACTCGGCGAATTCGCCGGCTTCAGCAAGGAAGCCGGCGCCTTCATCGCCGGCTTCTCGCTCGCCTCCACCGCGTACCGCGAGGCGATCAGCGCGCGGCTCACCAGCATCCGCGACTTCCTGCTGCTGTTCTTCTTCATCGACCTCGGTTCCAAGCTCGATTTTTCCACCCTCGGCGACGAAATCACCTCCTCCATCGTGCTGTCGCTGTTCGTTCTGATCGGCAACCCGCTGATCGTGATGGCGATCATGGGCTACATGGGCTACCGGAAAAGAACGGGCTTTCTGGCCGGACTGACGGTGGCGCAGATCTCCGAATTCTCCATCGTCTTCGTCGCCATGGGCATCAGCCTCGGGCACGTCGGCGACAGCGCGCTCGGGCTGACCACGCTGGTCGGCCTTATCACCATCGCACTGTCGTCCTACATGATCCTGTACTCGCACTACCTGTATGCCTGGCTGACTCCCTGGCTGGGTCTGTTCGAGCGAAAACATCCTTTTCGCGAACTCGCGGTCGAGCACACGCACCGCGACGGCGAGCGTCCCGACGTAGCCATCTTCGGCCTCGGGCGCTACGGCAGCCGCCTGGCGCACTCGCTGCACAAACAGGGCATTCATGTGCTCGGCGTGGACTTCGACCCGGAAGTGGTGAGGGCGCAACAGCACCTCGGGCTGGATGCCCGCTTCGGCGACGGCGAAGCGCCGGATTACATCGAAACGCTGCCGCTGGCGGATGTGCCTTGGGTGGTCAGCACCCTACCCGACCGCTCTTCCAACCATGCCCTGCTCAATGCCCTGTCAGAACACCACTACAGCGGGCAGATCGCCATCGTGGCACGCGACGAGGCTGATGCCGCCAGCCTGCGCACGCTCGGCCGGGTCGAGATCATTCTGCCGTTCAACCAGGCGGCCGACTTTGCCGCGCTCGATCTCGCGGCGCGCATCGCCGCGTCCGAACTCACCAAAAATCAGGAGACCTCATCGTGACTTCATCCCTTTCGCTACTCGCCGCCACCGACTTTTCCTCCCCGGCGCGCCATGCGCTGGCACGCGCGGCGCAACTTGCCGCCGCACACCCCGGCGCGCAACTCACGCTGGCCCACGTGATCAGCACCTCGATGCTGGCACGGCTGCGCGGGGTGATGCGCGACGAGGCGCCGGCGATGGAAGCCCACTTGGCGGCCGAAGCAGCGCAGGCCCTGACGGATATGGCCACCCACCTGAGCGCGCAACATGCCTGTCCGGTCAACACCCGGCTCGCCCAGGGCTCGGCGCTGGATGCCATCATCGACCTCGCTGATGAACTGCAGGCAAACCTGCTGGTGATGGGTGCGCGCGGCGCGCATTTCGTGCGCGAGTTCCTGCTCGGATCGACCACCGAACGCGTGCTGCGCAGGACCCGCCGCCACGTGCTCGCGGTCAAACAGCGCCCGCAGGGTGCCTATCGGCGCGTGCTGGTGCCGGTCGATTTCTCGGTCCATGCCGTGGCGGCCGCGCAGACCGCGCACCGCTGGCTGCCCGATGCCGAGATCGTCCTGCTGCATGCGTTCGAGGTCGAGATCGAAAGCACGCTGCGCTTCGCCAGCATTGCCGAGGAGCAGATCCATGCATACCGCGCCCGCGCCCGCGAGGAAGCACTCGATGCGATGGCGCAGTTCGTCGAGCAGCTGTCCATTCCTTCCGCACAGCTGACGCGGATGGTGGTGCACGGCGCGCCGACCCTGCGCATCCTCGAGCACGAACAGTCGCTCGACGTCGACCTCATCGCCATGGGCAAGCACGGTCAGTCGACGCTGGAGGAACTACTGCTCGGCAGCGTCACCAAACATGTGCTGGCGTATTGCAGCAGCGATGTGCTTATTGCCGGCCACGCCAACTGAGTGCCTTCGCACGTCATCCACTCCAGAGCAACCCACTGACTGACGGAAGAGAAAAGCCGACGCTATCTGAACCAGATCACCGGGAGTCAATGCGGAAAGAAAAGCTCTTTCGATTTACTGCAGCGTGAGACTCGCCTGATAGGTGCGGTAACCGTTGCGGCCCGCCTGTTTGACTGCATACATCGCCTCGTCGGCTGCTTGCAGAAGACCCTGGGCATCCTGCGCATCGCGCGGATAAAACGCCACGCCGATACTCGCTGATATCAGCCACTCGGCGCCATGCAACTGGCAGGGCGCATCAAAACTGGCGAGGATTTTATCCAGTAGCGTGGCTGCCTCCTCGGGCGATCCCACTGTTGGAAATACCGCGACAAACTCATCGCCGGCGAAGCGTGCCACGATATCGCTTTGTCGGACGGCGCCGCGCAAACGGTTGGCCACCTCCACCAGCAGACGATCCCCGGCTGCGTGCCCCAGGCTGTCATTCGCCAATTTGAAGCGGTCCAGATCGAATAACGCCACCGCCAGGGTGTCACCCTGGCGTTTGGCATTGGCAATCGACTGTTGCAGGCGATCGATCAGCAGGCCACGATTGGGCAGACCCGTCAGGCTGTCGTGATGGGCCAGATCCCATAGCTGCTGCTGCAGACGCTGTTCTTCGGTGATGTCCTGCAAGGTGCCGACCATGCGCAGGGGTCTATCGCCCTTGCCATAGCTCACGCGGCCCATCCCCTCGATGTAACGAATGTTGCCGTCTGCCCAGAGAATGCGATGACTGGTCCGGTAGAACCCCTGGATCAGGGCTTTTTCCATGGCCGTGACCACCTTGTCGCGGTCATCCGGGTGAACCGTCTGCAGGAAGTCGTCGTAGGTCGTAACTGAGGCTTTCTGGTTCAGCCCAAACAGACGATAGACCTCATCCGACCATTTGATGCTGTCATCCAGGACATCCCACTCCCAGTGACCCATCTGGCCGATGCGCTGCGCCTCCTTGAGCAAATCGGCGGTCTCCTGCAGGCACGCTGTCCGCGTTGCCACAAGCTCCTCCAGATCACCGCTGAGCAAAAGCAATTCCGCTTCCGCCTCACGACGAACATCAATTTCGGCAAGCAGCGATTGCCGGTCCTTCAAAATACGACGAATCACCAGCATGGCGGTCAGCAAGGTCAGCACAATCGCGCCAACCCCCAGGCCAATCACGATCTTGAATGCTGATTCATAAACCTGGCGCGCATGCGCGACGGTCTTCTGTCCCTGGTCGCGATAAAACGCCTGCAAGCTATCGCTGGCGTCGGTTACCTTGGCCTGCGACGGCATGGCCTCGCGCAGCAGCAAACTGCGTCCCTCTTCCATCCGCCCATCCAGATAAAGTGCCACAACGGCATCGGTTTTATCCGCAGTCTCAAGAACTTCGCTTCTGAATGCCGACAAAATGCGCTGTTCAGCCGGGTCTTCAGCCTTTGGCTCCAGTTCGCGACGCAGCGATATCACGCGCCCACCCAGATTCTGGAACTGCTGGTACAACTCATCCTGCACAAAGGGGTCGTGTTCGAGAAAAATCCGGTCCAGGCTCAGCATCCGCTCACGGATTGCCATGCGCAGTTCGTGCGCCTGACTGATGCGCTGCATCTGGATATTGACCACACTCCCCAGTTCGTTTCTCAGGCTGTCCAGATAATAAATACTGGACCCCACCACCAGAACGACGAGCAGGAACAGAAAACCGAAGCCGGCAATCAGCCAGCGTGGAAGCAGGGACGATAGTGAGGAAAAGGGTAGTTGCACAGCGCTCTGATTATTCTAGTTTTCAGGCAATTAGAGGTATATCGGCAGCCACCGAAGAAACTTGATACCCATATTAAAATCATGGGCATAGCTCGTCGCGACATGCCCTGCACGCGCTCCCGCCACACATGGCCAGGTCAGCCCAACTTGTTGTCGGCGATGTGATAGTGCGGGTCATTACGCACGTCGATTTCCACCATCTCCTTGGCCTTGGTCAGCAACTCCAGGCAATCGGGCGCCAGATGGCGCAGATGCAGGCGTTTTCCCGCTTTCCGGTAACGCTCGGCCAGGCTGTCGATCGCTTCCACGGCAGAATGGTCCATCACCTTGGCGCGTGCAAAATCGATCACCACTTCGTCGCTGTCTTCTGCAGGCGTGAAATGGGACAGAAAGTCTGCGGCGGAGGCAAAAAACAGCGTGCCCTCGAGTTCGTACACTTTCCAGCCGTGGCTCTCGACGCCGACACGGACCTGGATGTGCTTGGCATGCTGCCAGGCAAACACCAGCGCCGAAATGATCACGCCGGTGATGACCGCAATGGCCAGATCGGTGAACACCGTGATCACGGTCACCGCCACCACCACCAGCGCATCGCTCTTCGGCACCCGGCGCAGCGCATTGAAGCTGCCCCAGGCAAAGGTTTTTTGCGACACCACGAACATCAGGCCGACCAGCGCGGCTATCGGGATCAGCTCGATCCAGCTCGACAGAAACAGGATGAACGACAGCAGGAACAGCGCCGCCGCAATACCGGACAAGCGCTGCGTCGCGCCGTTGTTCACGTTGATCATGCTCTGCCCGATCATCGCGCAGCCGCCCATGCCGCCGAAGAAACCGGTGACCACGTTGGCCGATCCCTGCGCCACGCACTCGCGGTTGGGCTGGCCGCGGGTATCGGTCATTTCGTCGATCAGGTTCAGCGTCAGCAGCGACTCGATCAGGCCGATTGCCGCCAGAATCAGGCTGTAGGGGAAAATGATCTGCAACGTCTCCCAGGTGAACGGAACCAGCGGCAGGTGGAACTGCGGTAGCCCGCCTTCGATGGACGCCATGTCGCCCACGGTCTTGGTATCGATACCGGAAAAAATCACCAGCGCCGACACCGCGACAATGCCCCCCAGCGCCGACGGGATCGCCTTGGTCAGCCGTGGCAGCAGATAAATGATCGCCATCGTCAGCGCGATCAGCCCCAGCATCGTGACCAGTGGCATGCCCGTCATCCACGCGGGGGTGCCGGCGGCGTCTGGCAGCTTGAAGTGGCCCATCTGCGCCAGAAAGATCACGATGGCCAGGCCGTTGACGAAGCCGATCATCACCGGGAACGGCACCATGCGGATGAATTTGCCCAGCTTCAGCAAGCCAAAGCTGATCTGCAGCAAGCCCATCAACACCACGGTGGCAAACAGGTATTCGACGCCGTGCGTCACGACCAGCGCCACCATTACCACTGCCAATGCGCCGGTCGCACCCGAGATCATGCCGGGGCGGCCACCAAAGGCTGCGGTGATCAGACCCACGATGAAAGCGGCGTACAGGCCCACCAGCGGATGTACCTGCGCGACAAACGCGAAGGCGATCGCCTCCGGCACCAGTGCCAGTGCGACGGTGAGGCCGCTGAGCACGCACAGCTTGACGCGCGACAGGGAATAATTGGGACAGGCAGGGAAATTCATCGACATCACTTTGAATAACGATACGTCGCCCCGCCCTTCACCTGCGAGGGCGCAATGGGACAAGGCGATCACAAAAGCAGGCAGGTCAGCAGCGCAAATATCCGGCTGACGAAAATGCAAGAACTGTGCATTTTCGCACACCCCACCACCGCGACCGCACTGCGCCATTCACGTTAGAATGGCCACGTTCCCCGACCCTGTGGTCGACTCGTATCCTGAATCCAGTTAATGACGCTTTTCTTCGCTGTCCTGACCCCGTTTGTGGGCGCGGCCCTGGTTGCGCTGGCGTCCCGCCTCGGACGTTCACATTCCGCCTGGGCGGCGGGTGCGGTCACGCTGGCCTCGCTGGCATTTCTGGTCCCGCTGTTCTCTCTGCCATTTGCCGGTGAAACCCTGATCCAGCAGCACGACTGGATGCCTGCGCTGTGGCTCAACCTTGCCTTCCGCCTCGATGGCCTCGCCATGCTGTTTGCCGGGCTGATTCTCGGCATCGGCCTGCTGATCATCGTGTACGCGCGCTACCACCTGTCCGAACGCGACAGCATGGGCCGCTTCTATAGCTACCTGATGCTGTTCATGGGTTCGATGCTCGGCATCGTGCTGTCGGAAAACCTGATCCAGTTGCTGATCTTCTGGGAACTGACCAGCCTGTCGTCCTTTCTGCTGATCAGCTACTGGCAGCACCGCGAGGAGGCGCGGCAGGGCGCGCGGATGGCGCTGGCGGTGACCGGCCTGGGCGGCTTTGCGATGCTGGGCGGATTTTTGCTGCTCGGCCACATCGTCGGCAGCTACGAACTGTCCGATGTGCTCGCCTCGGGCGACCATATCCGCGCGCATCCGCTTTACGTGCCGACGCTGCTGCTGATCCTGCTCGGCATATTCACCAAGTCGGCGCAGTTCCCGTTCCATTTCTGGCTGCCGCACGCGATGGCGGCGCCCACGCCGGTATCGGCCTACCTGCATTCGGCGACCATGGTGAAGGCCGGCGTGTTTCTGCTGGCACGGCTGTTCCCGGCGCTGTCGGGCACCCCGGAGTGGTTCTGGCTGGTCAGTGGCGCCGGGCTGGCCACCTTGCTGATCGGCGCCTACGTCGCGCTGTTCAAGCACGACCTGAAGGGGCTCCTCGCGTATTCCACACTCAGCCACCTCGGCCTCATCACGCTGCTGTTCGGGCTGTCGACGCCGCTCGCGGCTGTCGCCGGCGTGTTCCACATCATGAACCACGCCACCTTCAAGGCCTCGCTGTTCATGGCCGCCGGCATCATCGATCACGAAACCGGCACACGCGATTTGCGGCGCCTGCACGGCTTGTGGAAATTCATGCCCTATACCGCGACGCTGGCGATGGTGGCCGCCGCCGCGATGGCCGGTGTTCCCTTGCTGAATGGTTTTTTATCCAAGGAAATGTTCTTTGCCGAGGCGATGCAGATTTCGCAAAACCATATCGGCGGCTGGCTGTTCCCCGCACTGGTCACCCTGGCAGGTGCCCTGGCCGTGGCCTACTCGATCCGCTTCATTCACGACGTGTTCTTCAACGGCGAGCCGGTGGATCTGCCGCGCACGCCGCATGAGCCGCCGCGCTGGATGAAGGTGCCGGTGGAAATCCTGGTGGTGCTGTGCCTGGTGGTCGGCATCGCGCCCGCGCTCACGGTTGCGCCACTGCTCGCCGTGGCGGCGCAGAGTACGCTGCAGACAGCCCTGCCCGAGTATCACCTGGCGCTGTGGCACGGCATCAACCCGGCTCTGATCATGAGCCTGATCGCGCTGACCGGCGGCGGATTGATTTACCTGGCCCGACGCCCGCTGTTTGCCTGGCACGAACGCCACCTGGACCGCCTCGATGCGCGCGTGGTTTACAACGCGCTGCTGAATGGCTTGATTGTGCTGGCACGCGGCATCACCCGCCTGATCGATACCGGCTCGCTGCAGCGCCAGGTGTTCCTTACGCTGATTGCGGCTTTAGTACTGGGTATCTCGCCATGGCTGGCAAACAACGCCCCACTGACCGGCAGCCGCAGCGGCCTGCCGCTCGATGCCGTCAGCCTGCTCGCCGCCAGCGCCCTGATCATCGCCACGCTTGCCACGGTCTGGCTGCACAAGCAGCGGTTTATCGCGCTCATCACCATTGGCGTGGTGGGGCTGGTGGTATCGCTCGCCTTCGTGAAATTTTCCGCCCCCGACCTCGCGCTGACGCAGCTGTCCGTCGAAATCGTCACCATTGTCCTGCTGTTGCTGGCGCTGTATTTCCTGCCGCAGCATGGCGCAGCGGAAAAAAGTCCGGGGCGCGCCTGGCGCGATGGCGCGATTGCAGTGACTGCAGGCGCCGGCACCGCAGCCCTGGCCTGGGCCGTGCTCACCCGGCCTTACGACACCATTGCCGGCTACTATCTCGCGAACAGCGTGCCGGGCGGCGGCGGCAGCAACGTGGTAAACGTCATCCTGGTCGACTTCCGCGGCTATGACACGCTGGGCGAGATCACCGTGCTGGCACTGGCCGGACTCGGCATCGTGGCGATGCTGCAGAACCTGCACCTGCCCGCGCCGACCCAGGATGGTTCCGGGCGCTTGTGGGACCACGATACCCACCCGACCATCATGGCCACGCTGACGCAGATTCTGCTGCCGCTGGCACTGCTGGTCGCGGTATTCATCCTGCTGCGCGGCCACAACCAGCCGGGTGGCGGCTTCATCGCCGGCCTGATCACGGCGGTGGCGCTGATCGTGCAATACCTCGCCAACGGCACGCACTGGACCCACCAGCGCATGCCGTCCGACAGCCATCCGCTGATTGCCTGGGGGCTGGCCATCGCCGCAGGCACCGGGCTGGCCAGCTGGTGGTTTGGTGCGCCCTTCCTCACCTCGACCTACGGCCACCTGCACTGGCCCATGGTCGGCGATTTCGAACTGGCGTCAGCGATGGCATTCGACCTCGGTGTCTTCCTGGTCGTCGTCGGCGCCACGCTGATGATCCTGCTCAATCTCGGCGGCCTGCACCACACCCCGCCCAAGCATAGGAGCCCCCATTAATGGAGGCGCTGATTTCACTGGTCATCGGCGTGCTCACCGCAGGCGGCGTGTTTCTCGCCCTGCGCGGCACGACTTTCCCGGTAGTGCTGGGGCTCACCCTGCTGTCCTACGCCGTCAACCTGTTCCTCTTCATCATGGGCCGGCTGGCCATCGGCGTACCGCCGGTGATCCGCGCCGCAGCCGAAGGCTACTCCGACCCGCTGCCGCAGGCGCTGGTGCTCACCGCCATCGTCATCAGCTTCGGCATGACGGCGTTTGTCATCGTGCTGGCGCTCAAGGCGCGTTCCGAACTGGGCAACGACGACGTCGACGGCCTGCACCACGACGAGGACAGGCACCGATGAACGGTTTCATCCATCTGCCGATCCTGCCGGTGGTGTTGCCGCTGCTCGCCGGTATTGTTCTGCTGGCACTGCGCAATCGTTCGCTGTCACTGCAACGCGGCATCAGCATGCTCGCCACGCTGGCGCTGGTCCCCCTGGCAATCACGCTGCTCCAGACCGCCAGCGACGGCACGCAACTGGTCTACGCGCTCGGCAACTGGGTGGCGCCGTACGGCATCGTGCTGGTGGTCGACCGGTTGGCCGCGTGGATGCTGCTGACTACCGCGCTGCTGGCTGTGTTCGCACTGCTCTACGCCCTCCGCGGTAGCGATACCCAGGGCCGTCATTTCCATGTGCTGTTCCAGTTGCAGTTGTTCGGTCTCAACGGCGCTTTCCTGACCGGTGACCTGTTCAACCTGTTCGTGTTTTTCGAGATCCTGCTGCTCGCGTCCTACGGCCTGCTGCTGCATGGCGGTGGCCGCAACCGGGTCAAGGCGGGACTGCATTACGTAGTCATCAACCTGGTCGGCTCGACGCTGTTCCTGTTCGCCGTCGGCACACTCTATGGCGTAACCGGCACGCTCAACATGGCCGACCTGGCGGTCAAGCTCGCACAGACCCCACCTGAAAACCTGCCACTGGTGCAATCCGCCGGCCTGCTGCTGTTTGCCGTGTTCGCGCTGAAAGCCGCGCTGCTGCCGCTCTACCTGTGGCTGCCCGCCGCCTACACCCACACCAGTGCACCGGTGGCGGCCTTGTTTGCCATCATGACCAAGGTCGGTGCCTACAGCATTCTGCGCGTGGCCAGTCTGATGTTCGGTGATGCGGCGGGGCCGGTGGCCAACCTGCTCGACACCTGGCTGGCGCCGCTGGCGCTCGCCACCCTGGTGCTGGGCACGCTCGGCGTGCTGGCCAGCACCTCGCTCAGGCAGCAGGCCGCCTATCTGGTGGTGGCCTCGATCGGCACCCTGCTGCTGTCCTTTGGCCTCGGCACGGTCGATTCGGTTGCGGCCGGCCTGTATTACCTGCCGCACACCACTTTCGCCGCTGCCGCGCTGTTCCTGCTGGCCGATGCCATCAGCCGCGCACGCGGTTCGCTGGCCGACCACTTCGAATCGGGTCCGGCGATGCCGGGCGCACGCGTATTGGGCGGACTGTTTTTCGTCGTCGCCATGGCTATCACCGGGCTGCCGCCACTGGCCGGTTTTCTTGGCAAGTTCATGTTGCTGAAAGCCGCAATCGCATCGCCACTGATGATCTGGGTGTGGAGCGTGGTGCTCGCCACCGGCCTCGTTGGAATGATCGCACTGGCTCGCAGCGGCAGCCTGCTGTTCTATCGCACCCACGGCACGCCCGAACCCGATTCCCAGACGGCACCGACAACGGCCGCGCTGACGCCTGTCGCCGGACTGCTGCTACTGATCCTCGGCCTGACGGTCTGGGCCGGTCCGGTTTCCAGCTACGCCACGGCTACCGCTGCACAACTGCTGGCACCGCAGCAGTATATCGAAGCGGTTCTAGGGAGGACCGCGCCATGAGACGCTTCCTGCCTCATCCCCTGCTCACCCTGACCCTCGCCATCCTGTGGCTGCTGCTGGTCAACCAGTTGTCTGCCGGCCACATCGTGCTCGGCACACTGCTCGGCTGGCTGATTCCCTTCGTTACTTCGGGCTTCTGGCCGGAAGCCATCCGCATCCGCCATCCACTGACCCTGTTGCACTATCTGGTGATATTCCTCTACGACATCGTGCGCGGCAGCTTTCATGTCGCCTACCTGATTCTGCTGGGGCCGGCACGTCTGCGCCCGGCGTTCGTCCAGGTACCGGTCATGCTCAAAACCGATCTGGCCATCAGCCTGCTGGCCAACACCATTTCGCTGACGCCGGGCACCGTGTCGGTGCTGCTCTCCGAAGACAAACGCACGCTGATCGTGCACACGCTGGACACCGACGATGCCGATGCCGTGGTTGCCGACATTAAGCAGCGTTACGAAGTGCCGCTGAAAAAAATCTTTGAAGAGGGGATCGACTGATGTTGATGACCGTCATTCCAATCGCGTATGCGCTGGTCAGCCTGGCGTTTCTGTTGAGCTTCTGGCGCCTGATCATCGGCCCGGACGCACCCGACCGCATCCTCGCGCTCGACACGCTCTACGTGAACACACTCGCCCTGCTGGTGCTGCTTGGCATTCATCTGGGCAACGCCATCTACTTCGAAGCGGCCTTGCTGATTGCCATGATGGGGTTCGTCGGTACAGTCGCACTGTGCAAATACCTGCTGCGCGGCGATATCATCGAATGAGTACGACATCATGATCGACATCCTGCTTTCCATCCTGATTCTGACCGGCGCGATCTTCACCTTCATCGGCTCCTTGGGGCTTGCCCGGCTGCAGGATTTCTACACCCGCCTGCATGGCCCCACCAAGGCCACCACCCTCGGGGTGGGTTGCCTGCTGATCGCATCCGCCATTTATTTCAGCATCCGGGAAGACGGTATCAGTCTGCACGAAGTACTGGTCACGCTATTTCTGTTTATTACAGCACCGGTGAGCGCACACCTGCTCGGCAAAGCGGCACTTCATCTCAAGGTCAAATCCCTGGCCGCGACGCCGGAACAGGAAAACGATACGCCACCCAGCCCGGGCTAAATGTTTCGACCGACGGTTCACGACTGACCAGGCGAACCCCGGTGTCTGAAAGGGAACCCGGCAGCCGATTCGGCACTCACTCCACCCGCATCGCCAAGCGGCGCCAATTTTGCTCAACTTCCATGAGGACCCACCATGCGTACTTCCCTGATCGCCCTTCCACTGACGGCCCTGTTTCTGCTCTCTGCCTGCGCGACCAACGACCTGGGCGATAGCCGTGATCTGAACAAGACCGAGAAAGGCGCCATCATCGGCACCGCAAGCGGCGCAGTACTGGGTGCCATCATCAACCACAGGAACCGTGGCAAGGGTGCGTTGATCGGCGCGGTAGGTGGTGGTCTGACCGGTGCCGGCGTGGGCTACTACATGGACAAGCAGGCCAAGGATCTGCAACGCCAGTTGCAGTCCGAAATCCAGCGCGGGGAAATCAACATCGAACAGCGCAGCAGCGACAATGCCCTGCTGGTCAGCATGACCTCCAGCACGGGGTTCGATACCAACTCGACCGTGCTCAAATCAGGCTATCTGCCCACGCTGAACAAGATTTCCAGCGTGTTGAATCAGTACGGCAAGACCACCGTCTCCGTCATCGGCCACACCGACAGCGTGGGGACGCAAGAGTACAACCAGGGGCTATCGGAAAAACGCGCGCAGTCGGTGTTGAATTATTTCGCCGGGCAGAACGTCAATCCGCTGCGACTGGAAGCCTATGGCCGGGGGGAGTCCCAACCGCGTGCCGACAACAACACCGAAGCCGGTCGCCAACTGAATCGTCGGGTTGAACTGTGGATTCTGCCGGTGATGGCGAACTAGGAAGCCCTGGTCATGCCTTGATCGATTCAAGGCAAGCTCCGTTTTACCGTCTAAAGTGAAGCATGCTTAAGCTGCTTCACTTTTTTTCGCGCTTGTTTCTGCTCACCAGTCTGTGTCTTGGGATTGCTGCGCCCGCCAGTGCCGCGACCGTGCGCGTGCTGACGGTGCAGGGCGCGATCAGCCCGGCCAGCGCCGATTACCTGTTGCGCGGCCTCGCCAGGGCCATCGAGGACAAAGCGCATCTGGTGGTGATCGAGATGGACACGCCGGGTGGGCTGGACTCCTCGATGCGCGACATCATCAAGGCCATCCTCGCCTCGCCGGTTCCGGTCGCCACCTATGTCTCGCCCCAGGGTGCCCGCGCCGCCAGTGCCGGCACCTATATCCTGTATGCCAGCCACATCGCGTCAATGGCGCCCGCCACCAATCTCGGTGCGGCAACACCGATCGAATTGGCACCGGGCAGCAATGATGAATCCAGGCCGGCGGACAAGCCAAATGCGTCCAAACAGGGAGCCAGCGCGCCGTCGGGCGACGCCAAGACACGCAAGATGGTGCACGATGCGGCCGCCTACATCCGCGGCCTCGCCGAACTGCGCGGGCGCAATGCCGAATGGGCCGAGCGGGCGGTGCGTGAAGCGGTCAGCCTGTCGGCAAACGAGGCCTTGAAGCTGCACGTCGTGGACCTCGTGGCAACCGATCTCGACGACCTGCTGAAGCAGGTCAACGGCCGCAGCATCAAGCTGAACGGCCAGACCGCCATCCTGGACACGACCAACGCTGTCATCGAACACGTCATGCCCGACTGGCGCAGCCGCCTGCTGGCGGTCATCGGTGATCCCGGCATTGCCTACATCCTGATGCTGCTGGGCATCTACGGCCTGATCTACGAATTTGCCAACCCCGGCATGCTGTTCCCCGGTGTGGTCGGCGGTATCTGCCTGTTGCTGGCGCTGTTTGCGCTACAGGTCATGCCGATCAGCTATGTCGGTCTGGCGCTGATGATCCTCGGCGTCATCCTGATGATTGCAGAAGCCTTCGTACCCAGCTTTGGCGCACTGGGACTGGGCGGGCTGATTGCGTTCGTCATCGGCTCGGTCATGCTGATCGATACCGATGTGCCCGGCTATGGCGTTCCATGGTTGCTGATCGTCCCGGTGGCGCTGACGAGCGGAGTGTTCAGCTTCTTTGTCGTCGGCATGGCAATCAAGGCGCGTGCGCGGCCAGTGGTGACCGGCGCCGAGGAAATGATCGGTGCAACCGGTGAAATCCTGGAAGATATGGAACAAATTGGCTGGGCTCGCGTCCACAGCGAACAGTGGCAGGTGCGCAGCAGCGTACCCCTCAAGCGCGGCAGCCTGGTGCGGGTACGTGCCCGGAACAATCTGACACTCGAAGTTGAACCTCAACAGGAGAATGGCCATGTTTGAATTCGGCGGTCTGACCATCGTATTTTTTATCGTCGCACTGGCGGTCGCCAGTCTACGTATCCTGCGTGAATATGAACGCGGTGTGGTGTTCATGCTCGGCCGCTTCTGGAAAGTGAAGGGGCCGGGGCTGATCCTCGTCATTCCGGGCATTCAGCAGATGGTGCGGGTCGATCTGCGCACCGTGGTGCTGGACGTGCCGAGCCAGGACGTGATCTCGCGCGATAACGTCTCGGTCAAGGTCAATGCGGTACTGTATTTCCGCGTCATCGACCCCGCCAAGGCGATTTTGCAGGTGGAGGAATTTCTGGTCGCCACCAGTCAGCTGGCCCAGACCACGCTGCGCGCGGTGCTGGGCAAGCACGAACTCGACGACATGCTGGCCGAACGCGAACGCCTCAACCAGGACATCCAGCAATTGCTCGATGCGCAGACCGATGCCTGGGGCATCAAGGTCTCCAATGTCGAAATCAAGCATGTCGATATCGACGAAACCATGGTACGCGCCATCGCCAAACAGGCCGAGGCCGAGCGTGAACGGCGTGCCAAGGTGATTCATGCCGAAGGTGAGCTACAGGCCTCGGAAAAACTGCTGGCCGCCGCCGAAATCCTTGCGGTTCGACCCGAGGCGATGCAGTTACGATACCTGCAGACACTTTCCAACATTGCCGGCGACAGAACCAACACCATTGTCTTTCCCTTCCCCGGCGAATTGATGAATCTGATGCGGCACAGCGCGAAAAAGGCCGACTGAGTGATACAGAACATCCATGCCGTCAACATGGATTCGGGAACCCTGAGCCGACAAAACACTCTATACTCGCGTTCAAGCCCTTAAAGGCGTTGTCTTTAGTTGTTTATCGCAAGGAGTCCCCATGAATCCACAAGTCACCACGATCAACCGCAGCCAGTCTGCGGTTTCCTCGACCAACAAGGTCGTCCGCAACACCTACATGCTGCTGTCGATGACGCTGGCATTCTCCGCGCTCGTCGCCGGCATCTCGATGTCGCTGAACCTGCCGCACCCCGGCATGATCATCACCCTGGTCGGTTACTTTGGCCTGTTGTTCCTGACCACCAAGTTCCGCGACAGCGGCCTCGGCATCGCCTTTGTGTTCGCTCTCACCGGCTTCATGGGCTACACGCTCGGCCCGATCCTCAACGCCTATCTCGCCCTGCCCAACGGCAGCCAGGTGGTGATGATGGCCATGGGCGGCACCGCCGCGATCTTCCTCGCGCTGTCGGCCTATGTGATGACCACCCGCAAGGACTTCAGCTTCATGGGCGGCTTCCTCATGGTCGGCATTCTGGTGGCCTTCCTGGCCGGCCTCGGTGCGATCTTCTTCGAGATGCCCGGCCTGTCGCTGGCGGTGTCGGCCATGTTCGTGCTGCTGATGTCCGGCCTCATCCTCTACGAGACCAGCAACATCATCCACGGCGGCGAGACCAACTACATCATGGCGACCGTCACCCTGTTCGTGTCGATCTTCAACCTGTTCACCAGCCTGCTGCACCTGCTGGGCTTTGCCAGCAACGACTGATCGCTGATGGCTGCATCAAACAAAACGGCGTCCCCTGTGGCGCCGTTTTTGCGCGCCATTTTGGATAAAACGGCGGCGCCGTTTTTTATCGACACCCACTGCCACCTCGATGCCGCCGAGTTCAATGCCGACCGCGATGCCGAGTACGCGCGCGCTGTCGAAGCCGGTGTTGCCATCCAGATCATTCCCTCCGTCAGCCGCGACAACTTCGCTGCGGTATCTGCCACCTGTGCACGGTACCCCGGCAGCCTGCCGGCATGGGGCCTGCACCCGATGCTGCTCGACGTGCACCGCCCCGAGCACCTGGCCGATCTGCGCGCGCAGATCGAAGCGCAGCGTCCCATCGCTATCGGCGAAATCGGGCTCGACCTGTTCGTGCCCACACTCGACTTCGCCACGCAGGAAACCTTTTACGTCGAACAACTCAAGCTTGCCCAGGAATACGGCCTGCCTGTGCTGCTGCACTGCCGCTACGCCAACGACCAGATCCTGAAGCACCTGCGCAGGATCAAGGTGCGGGGCGGCATCGCCCATGCCTTCAACGGCAGCCCGCAACAGGCGGACGAATTCATCAAACTGGGATTCAAGCTTGGCTTCGGCGGCGCCTTCACCTGGCCGCGCGCCAACAACCTGCGGCGGCTGGCGGTCGATCTGCCGCTGGAAACCATTGTGCTGGAAACCGACAGCCCCGACATTCCGCCAGTATGGATCGGACGCGGGCGCAATGCGCCCGGCGAGCTGCCGCGCATCGCGCAATCGCTGGCTGAATTACGGGGAATCAGTGTGGCTGATGTGCGCGATGCCACGACACGCAACGCGCTGGAAATATTCGGCCCGATAACGGGCTAGTGGTCTGCTTCCGAAATAGTGTGACAGGATGAAACGGATGGATCTTTTCGTAGGGCAAGGCGCGAGGAGGCGACATAGCGGGCTCTATGGCAACGACGAGCAACGCCGCCATGCGGAAAAAGACGCCGTTTCATGTTGCATTATTTCGGAAGCAGACCACTAGATTACGGCCCCCATCAAGCAGCTTACGGGTTATTCGGCGTAGCCAAACTGCCCCACCCACTCGCCACGACGGTAGTCTATCGCCAGCCAGCCTGGCACAAAGGGACGCGGATTTTCGAGCGGAAAACCCTCCGAAGGCGGCGTAGCCCCGCCTTCGCTCACGCTGCAACGGCGTGTCATGATGGGTTTGAATCGCACTGAAAGTCGGTCATTTACCGGGGTCGTATGATCCATTGATTCCCCAAAATACACCCGCTTGCGCAGCAGGCAGGAGAACAGCAATTCCATTTCGGCAACCAGCGGCGTCGCCCGCTGCGAAAGTGCACGCGCGGCGGCTGCGGTGAGGCGGATTTCGATCTGTTTTTCATACAGGGTCACGTTCATGGTCGGGCACCTGAGAAGTCATATCCAGTCAGTAACGGCCCGGCCCGGCCACACTGTAGGCCACAAGCTGAGCGGGGGGGGTGATCGGATCATATCCAGCGTCGAACCCGGGTTTTATAGGCCCGATAGTCCGCGCCGAACTTCGCTTCGAGATGGGCTTCTTCGTGCCGGATCACCCCAAAGCGCAGCATGGCCCAAATCAGGGGCGCAAACAGCAACGGCCAGACCGTGCCCAGCAGCAGCGACACCCCCAGCAGAATGAACCAGTCGCCGAGATAAATCGGATTGCGGCTGAATCGGAACGGCCCGCTGGTGCAAAGGGCAGAGGCACCTGCATACGGATTGACCGTGGTGCGGTGGCGCACAAAGGTCCACATGGTCCAGGCAAACAGCGCCAGCCCCAGGACCACCGCCGACCAGCCTAGCGGGATCATCGCCGCACCCAGATCTAGCGGCATCGCCAGCAGTTGATGATCCAGCCACCAGCCGCCCAGCATGGCGGCCGCATAGGGTGCGGGGGGCAGAATCAGCGTGCGTGGACGGCGCGCGTCTTGTTCGGGATTGCGTTCCATTCGGTTTTCCAGTCAGCCAGTCAGGTAGCGGCTTAGCCGCCTTCAGCTTTTCCAGCATACATGCCGGTTGGCCTGCCGCAAGGCACGTTCAAGGCCTCAGCATGGTGTCGCATCCAGGTTCTGGCATTCGCCGATGGCTGCTTCACCCTGCGTCAGGCCGTCAAGCAGGCGGCCCAGGGCGGCGGGCGTCGTCCAGCCTGTTCGCTCAACGCCATCAAACGGCATCGCTCCGGCGAGCAGATTGTGCACCGTGACCGCGCAGAACAAAGGGGGCGTTGAACCGGCCTCGCGAACTCGCCGCTCGATCTCGGCAAATGCCCCGGGCTTGAGCAAAAAACGATACAGGCGGATCTTCAATCCATCCACCGTCTGGAAGCGCGCGTAATCCGCCAGCGTCGGCCCCGGCCAGGCCTTGTCCATGCCACGCCTGCCGAAATAGCTCCCGGCCGGATCGATCAGCTGTTTGCCAGCGAACAGGCCCGCGTGGTTTCCGCCCAGCGCATTGTCGTTGATGACCACCACCACTTCATTGCGCGCAGGCTCCACGACCTTGATCTGTACGTCGGGCAGGACATCGTCGTGCCAGTTGGGGGCTTCTTCGGCATGCAGCGGCAACGCTCCCAGCGTGGCCGCCAAAAGACAAAACAGCTTCAGGTTATTGATCCAGCCAGATTTATCCGCGAGTTCGTTCGTGTTGTGCCTGTCGAGGCACAGCCCTTTGACAGGCTCAGGGCGAACGACAGTCATGTTTAATTCGTGCCGGATCAATAGTCGTGTACGCGGCAATCTGTCTCCTGATAGATCAATACTGCGTCCGCCTGTTAACGCAGCTCCCGCTGCAGGGTGGCGCGCAAAAATTCATTACGCAGCTGGTCGCTGGTTTTGAAGTTGCCGGTAAATGCCTGCGTCACTACGCGTTCGTCGCCGCGCCGGTCTTCCCCCAGCAGCAGGCACAACTGCTCGGCCTCGATCATGCAGGCCGCGCCTTTCGCCTGGCCATGGGTGACCAGGGCTTCGGCGATGTCGCGCGTCATCCATTCCTGATAGGTAAAGCGGTGGCCGATCGCATCGACCATGCGCGCGACCCGGCCAAAACCGTGCAGCCGCCCACCCGGGATATAGGCCACATGCGCCACGCCGCGAAACGGCACCAGATGATGCGGACACACGCCATGCACCGCGATGCCGCGCACCACCACCATGTCGTCGCCATCATCGGCAAAGCCTTCGCCCAGCGCATCGGCGGGTGAAACGGCATAACCGCCGAGCAGCCGTTTCTGCCACAGGTCGCGCACCCGTTCGGCCGTGCGCCCGGTGTGCACCGAATCCGGCGCCACGCCGCAGGCCGCGAGCATGTCGTTGATGGCGCGCTCGAACGCTACCGGATCAAACGAGCCGACCTGAGGAATACCGATGCTGCCGCTGTCGTGCGGGGTGTGGCAGTCGTGGTCGCAAGCACCGCTCATGGCTGCTGGTTCAGCGTCGACTTGAGGAACTCCAGCGTCCGCGTCCACGAATCGACATCGGCCGCATGATCGTATTTCAGCGGCAGACCAAACTGCGCCGCGTAGCTGTCGGCCTCGCGGTTGGTGAAGGTGTGCTTCACGCCGGGATAGGAAACGAACATGTAATCCGCCTTGGCGTTGTCCATTTCAAACTTGAATGCTTCCACCTGCGCCGGTGGCACCACCGGGTCGGCCTCGCCATGGAATACGCGTATCTTCGCCTTGATATCACCCGGCTTGACCGACACATCGGTCGCCAGCACACCGTGATAACTCACCACTGATTTCAGCGGCACGCCTGCACGCGCCATGTTCAACACCACGCCCCCGCCAAAGCAGTAGCCCAGCGCGGCCAGTTCGCCTTTTTTCACATTGGGCTGCGCGCTGAGAAACTTTTCAGCCGCCAGAAAGCGCAGCAAGGCCAGCGGCGGATTCTTGTTGATGCTGCCGGCCAGTGCGCCCGCCTCGGTCGGGTTATCCGCAATCTGGCCGTTGCCATACATGTCGACCACCAGTGCCACATAGCCTTCGCTGGCCAGCATGCGCGCGCGCTTGCGGGCGTAATCGTTGGCGCCCCACCACTCCGGCACCACGAGCACCCCGGCGCGCTTGTCCTTGGCCGTATCGTCAAATGCCAGGGCGCCCTTCATCATGGTTTCACCGGCCTTGTAGCTGACATCCTTGACCACCACGGCGGCCATGGCCGATGACGACAAAAACAACAATGACAATGCAAGTGCAGTTTTCATGGGGGTCTCCTGATTGAACGATCTGAAAGCATACCGCGCCCGCACGCACCACCACAACCGCGCGCGTCGCGTGGCTTACGCCTGCCGATGTTTGCCACCGCCAGGCCCCTGCAGCGGTAAACTCACACCTCCCGCACACCCCATCTTTCCATGACCGACTCCATCCGACTCTCCAAACGCGTTGCCGAACTGCGCGCCTGCTCGCGCCGCGAAGCCGAACAAATCATCACCGGCGGCTGGGTGCGCGTGGATGGCGTGGTGATCGAAGAACCGCAATTCCGCGTGGCGAGTCAGCGCATCGAGATCGATCCCCAGGCCGACCCCAGCCAGATCGAGCCCGTCACCCTGCTGCTGCACAAGCCGGCCGGCGTGCGCATCAGCGACGACGACAAAACCGCCTTGCAGCTGCTGCGTGCCGACTCCCTGTGGGAGCATGACGGAACCGGCATCTCGCCGCTGAAAGCCCATTTCACCCAGCTCACCGCCTGCGTGCCCCTGGAAGCCGATGCCAGCGGTCTTGTCGTCTTCACCCAGGACTGGCGTATCGTGCGCAAGCTTACCGATGACGCCGCCACGCTGGAGCACGAACTCATCGTCGAAGTCAGCGGCGAACTCATCCCCAACGGCCTCAAGCGCCTGAACAAGGGCATCCCCTACCACGGCCACACCCCCGCCGCCATCAAGGTCAGCTGGCAAAACGAAACCCGCTTGCGTGTCGCATTGAAAGGCTGCCAGATCGGTCAGATCGCCCATCTGTGCGAAGCTGTCGGACTCCAGGTGGTGTCGATGAAACGCATCCGCCTCGGCGGCATCCCGCTGGCGAAAGTGCCGCCCGGGCAATGGCGTTACATGCGGGAAGATGAGCGCTTTTGAGTGGAGAAAGAGGCTGGCTGAGCAGAACGCATCCTGCCAAACAGCATAGGGCGGGGAAGCCTGTCGAACCCGCGGAAGGCAGCAAATCACGCCAGACCCGGGAGCCTTTTCTTATGCACGATTCCTGACAAGCCCTCTTTTCATCAAAAGGACCTCAGCCGCAAGCGCTGCCATTACGCCCAGCACCGGCATAATTGGTTCCCGGTACCGGAATATGACGTAAAACAGCATATGCACGGCGGTATAACAGGCAATCGCCCCCCATAGGATGGCCAGTTGCCTGTTTCGTAAACCAGAGAACATCAACGTTCCGCTAGCAGCCACGATCAGGGCAACAAACTGGATCGCCCACACGACCCTCACAAATGCCTCGACAGTCGACGCTTGCCCTTTCCCCTGGTGAAAAGGTGGCGTCCAGAAGTAAATGGATTTTTTAAAGGCCAAGGCAAGGAATTCGGCGGGATTGGCACTGGCCCAAGCTATGGCCTCCTTTTTCAGGATATCGTCTGCCCGAACTTCTCCCGTCTTGCGCAATGCCTCCCAGGTCGGTCCACGGGGCGTATCGGCAATTGAAACAAACCAGCCTGTAGCGGCAGGATTATTGCCTATGTACAGGTTGAAGCCTCCATTCGTATTCAGGACGGGGGCACCGACCACCTGCATATTCCTGATCATCCAGGGCGCGATGACGGCAATTGCCATAGCCAACATCAGCACGGAAAGTGTCAACCGCTGCCGAACCGGGCCGGGCGTCAGCCACAATGCGAGGAAAACGGGGCCAGCCAGTGACAATGCCGCATTACCAGTCAAGGCAAGCAACCCAAACAACACGCCACAGCCAATAGCTGTTCTTACGGAATATTTCCTGGCCAATCGCAACCCACACCAAACCACACCCAGCATCAGTGGCGCCATCAGGTTTTCTTTTAAAAGGTACACCCCATACACGCTTGCAGGCAGGTAGAGCGCCCATATGGCCGCAGCAAGCAGCCGTCCGACCCGGCCGGCACCCGCCTCTTTGGCAACCACATAGCAGAGTGCAATAACCACGGCACCCAGAACCAGGTTTACAAGCCTTGCGGACAGAAGATCTTCACCCAGGAAAAACACGGGCGCCAGGATGAACAAGGGATAACCCACGTTGTACATGGCATGGTTACCCATTGCATCAACAATGCCATTACCGCTTGCCAGACTGCTCGCCATGGACATGTAAACAAGCTCATCACTTTCAGGCGAATGCTTAAACCCAGCAATTGCAGCCAGCCTCATGGCAATACCCATCGTGACGATCAATGCCAGCCACAAGCCATCCTGGCTTGCTTGATCCGTACTGGCAGGTTTCATGGTCAATCCCTCCCAAGCAGAAAACGCCAGCACCAATCAGAAGCAAGCCCTGCTTGCCTCATTCGAGCCCAGATAGCTCAACTGCCTTCTTGAAGAACAAGAAGGCAGATTTGATTTTTTATGTTTTCACCAGCGGGCGACCATCAAGCCAGACACCCTCGTGTGCCAAGGCCATTACCCCCGGTACACGGTGCTCATTTTCCGCGAATCAGCAGCACCGGTTTCGTGGCAACGCGCGCCACGCCTTCGGCGACACTACCGAGAAACAAATGGCTCAGCCCCCGGCGACCGTGGGTGCCGATCACGATCAGGTCCGCTGGCCAGGCCTCGGCGTCCGCCGCGATCATTTCCGGAATGCGTTGACCCAGCGTATCGATCTTGATCAGCGCAGTTTCGGCTGACACGCCCGCTTCGCGTGCCACGGCCCCTGCCTTGTCGAGAATGTCCCGACCGGTCCTGGCCAAACTACCCGAAACCTCGGGCGGAAAGGGAAAATCCACTCCCACATTGAGGTTGATGATATCTATCACATACACCAGCCGCAGCTGTGCCTGAACCTCACTCGCCAGTCGGATCGATTCCTGTAAAGCCAGCGCTGCCGTATCACTGCCGTCCACAGCCACCAAGATGCGTTTGAACATTGCGCCCTCCGGATTTCAATAGTCCCGACCAATAAATTCAGGCCCTGGATAAAGCCTTATCTCACTCTAGTTCAAACCATCGATAGTGGCGTGGCGAACAGGTACACGGCTACAAGTTCACGCCCACCCCATGCAACTGCACCGCAAACCCGTCCCGCTCCCACTCGCCCGCCAGGTGCCAGCCGGCCCGCCCAGCAATGGCACTGAATTCATCGCAACGGAATTTGCAGGAGTTTTCGGTATGCAGGGTTTCGCCCAGATCGAAATGAACGCGCTGGTTTGCGACCGTGACGGTCTGCTCGGCCAGGCTGACCAGGTGCATTTCGATACGGCTGTGCCATGGGTTGTAAAACGCGTAGTGGCGAAACAGAGTCGGATCGAAATCAGCGTCGAGTTCCCGGTTCAACCGAAACAGCAGGTTGAGATTGAAGGCAGCGGTCATGCCGGCGGCATCGTTGTAGGCACGGTGCAAGTGCTCCGGGTCTTTTTTGAGGTCGAAACCGATAAGCAACTGGCCGCTTGAACCAGCGAGTTGATGAAACCGCTTGAGTAATGCTGCGGCCTCGTCGGGTGAAAAATTGCCGATGCTGGAGCCGGGATAGTAGATCAGCCTGCGGCCCGCCGACACGTAGGGCAAGGCGGCTTCCAGATCGTGGATGAAATCCATGCCGATGGCGGTGACGGCAAGGGCGGGGTAGTCGTGGGCGAGCGGCTCGGCGGCGGCGGCGAGTGCGCGCCCGGCGATGTCGAGCACGACGAGCTGGCTGGGGCGCAAGGCATCGAGCAACATCCGGACTTTGCCGCAATCGCCCGCGCCTGGCTCAATGACGCAATCGACTGCGCCAATGGCCGCTGCGATCCCGGGCATGCGCGAAGCCATCAAGGCATGCTCGGTGCGGGTGAGGGTGTATTCGGGCTGTCTGCAAATGGCTTCAAATAGCTGACAGCCCGATTCGTCATAAAAGTATTTGGGCGGGATGGATTTTGGATGGGCGGCCAGTCCGGCCAGTACGTCGGTGCGCAAGTCGTCACGCTGATGGTGTAAATCCAGAAAACGGAAGGACACTGAACCATGCTCCTGTGGTTAACGCTGCACGTGGATACCCACCGAACACCCACACGCCGGAAACTCAAGGCGCGCCCCAATTCACCCAAATTGAGGTTCGACGCCTAGAATCCACTGGATGCACCTCATCTGTATAGCATGAACATGACTCGCCCCGTCAGCGGCTACTCCGCGCAACAGCTTGTCGACCAACTGGCGCAGGCACGTGGACAACTGCGCGCGCTGATGGCGTGTTTGCCGGACGCCAACTGGCTGGGACCACGCGCCGAGCATCTGAATCCACCGCTATGGGAGGTGGGGCACATCATCTGGTTCCAGGAACGCTGGTGTGTGCGGGCGCAGCCGGATGGCCGCTTTACGGACAGCCTTCTGAGCGGGGCCGATGCGCTCTATGACTCGTCCACCGTTGCACATGACAGCCGCTGGGATCTGCCCTTGCTGCAACCCGCTGCACTGGATGACTACGCCAGCCAGGTAACGGCAGCCGTGACAGACCGGATGCACAAGTCATTCAACCCCGAGCTGGCGTATTTTGCCGAGCTCAGCCTCTATCACGAGCTGATGCACATCGAAGCCTGGTGGATGGCTTTTCAGAATCTGGGGCTGACGCCACCCGCGCAACCTGTAGCGCACGATGGATTGACTGCGCAGGGTGATCGCCTGGTGTTTGGCGAGGGCGAGGTCACACTGGGCAGCGGCGCTGGCGAAGGCTTTATCTTCGACAACGAAAAATGGCGCTGCACGGTTGGGTTGCCGGCATTCGATATCGACGCAAGCCCAGTGTCCGAAACGAGCTTTGCCGCTTTTGTCGACGCAGGCGGCTACCAGGACAACGCAGGGTGGTCGGACGCAGGGTGGGCATGGCGAACCGGCAGTGGCGCAGCCCAGCCGCTGTACTGGCGACGGGAACGGGACAGGTGGCAGACGCGGCGCTTTGGTGACTGGTCGCCGCTGAGTCCGGACCAAGCCATGCTGCATATCAACCGCTTTGAGGCAGAAGCCTGCGCAGCCTGGCTCGGACGCAGCCTGCCGACGGCCGGGCAGTGGATGCGGGCAACGACGCTGGCAGATTTCCGCTGGGGCGTATGCTGGGAGTGGCTACGCGAACCGTTTGCGCCGTACCCCGGTTTTTTCCCCGACCCCTACCAGGACTATTCCCAACCCTGGTTCCATACCCACGGGGAACTGCGTGGCGGCGGGCCCTTTACCCACCCGCTGCTCAAGCGCCCGGGCTTCCGCAATTTTTACCTGCCGCATCGGCGCGATCCATACGCAGGTTTCCGCACCGTCAGCCAGCCCTGATTGCGCGCGCGTTTTGCCCCCTACGGCAAAAACAATTCCAGCAAATCGTTCAGATAACGCTGTCCAAGCAAGGTGGGCTTGAGCTGCATGGCATCGTGCGCCAGCAAACCTTTGGCCCGGGCCTGTTCCAGCCCGGCCGTGCAAACGATCAATGGCAGGCCCGTGCGTTCTTCAAACAAGGCCGACGGCACGCCTTCATTCAGGCGCAGCGCATTCATCATGAACTCAAACGGCAGGTCGCTGCGCGTGAGCGTGCGGGCATCGGCAATGTGCGTTCCCTGCGCAACCGCGTCCATGTATTGCTGCGGATGCTTGGTGCGCATCTGCCGCAGGATGCGGTCGTGAAAGCTGAGTTTGGAATGCGCGCCCGCGCCGATGCCGAGGTAGTCGCCAAACTGCCAGTAGTTGAGGTTGTGACGACTGGCGTGATGGGGCCGCGCGTAGGCCGAGGTTTCGTAATGCTGCATGCCCGCTTCGGTCAGCCGCGCTTCGATGGCCTGGTGCATGTCCGCAGCCACATCGTCATCCGGCAGATTGGGCGGCGCGGTGTGGCCAAACGGCGTGTTGGGTTCGAGCGTGAGGTGATAGGCCGACAGATGCGGCGGCCTGAATGCCAGCGCCGTATCGATATCGGTCAGCGCCTCGTCCAGCGTTTGTCCCGGCAAGGCAAACATCAGGTCGAGGTTGAAGGTATCGAAATGCGTGGCCGCGAGTTCAGCCGCGCGCCGGGCTTCACTGTCGTCGTGGATGCGCCCGAGCGCTTTCAGATGCTGCGAGTTGAAGCTCTGGATACCGAGCGACACCCGCGTCACCCCGGCTTCGCGAAAGCCTGCAAATTTTTCCGCTTCCACCGTGCCGGGGTTGGCTTCCAGCGTGATCTCCGCGTTGGGCAGCAATTGCGTGAGCGTGCGCACGCCGGTCAGAATACGGTCGATGCCTGCTGCCGAAAACAGGCTGGGGGTGCCGCCGCCGAAAAACACGGTATGGATTCGCCGACCCCAGATATCGGGCAGCGCGCGTTCCAGATCCAGCAGCAGGGCATCGATGTAAGCGGCTTCCGGAATGGCCTGCGATGCGTGCGAATTGAAGTCGCAATACGGGCACTTTTTTACGCACCACGGCAAGTGGATGTAGAGCGACAGCGGCGGCGAAACCGTCAGGCCGCCGCTGGCAAAACGTACGATGGAATCAGCCAATCCGGTTCAATTGCCTGAGCTGGTCCACCAGATCGCGCAGCGCCTTGCCGCGATGGCTGATGCTGTTCTTGGTGTCGGCATCCAGTTCGGCGCCGGTCTTGCCAAACTCCGGCACCAGGAAATACGGATCGTAGCCAAAGCCGCCTTCGCCGCGCGGCGTGTCGATGATTTCCCCAAACCAGCGGCCCTCGGCAATCACCGGCTCGGGATCGTCGGGATGGCGTACATAGACCATGACACAGGTGTAGTGCGCGCGGCGATTGGTTTCGTTGGCCAGCGCGGCAATGAGCTTGTCGTTGTTACGGTCATCGGACTTGGGTTCGCCGGCATAACGCGCTGACTGTACTCCGGGCGCGCCACCCAGCGCCTCAACACAGATACCGGAATCGTCGGCCAGCGCGGGCAGGCCACTGTGCAAACTGGCATGGCGCGCCTTGGCCAGGCAGTTTTCGACAAAGGTGACGTAGGGTTCGGGACAGTCGGGCACGTTGAACTGCGATTGCGGCACGGCTTCGATTCCGAGCGGCGCGAGGATGCGGGCGATTTCACGCAGCTTGCCGGCATTGCCGGAGGCGATAACAAGTTTGCTCATGAGGGGTTCCTTTTGACTTTTTTATCCACGAATACCCGAAGGGCATAAAGGACGCAAAGGGGCGCGAAGAAAATCCGGATCCCCCCTTCGCGTTTCTTCGCGTCCTTCGCAGATCAATCCGCTTTTAATGCTGCCTGTTGCGCCGTGCTGATCTGTACGATGCCAGCGGCGGCCAGGTCAACCAATGCATCCAGGGTGGCACGCGAAAACGGCACGCCTTCAGCCGTGCCCTGTATTTCGACGATGCCGCCGCTGCCGGTCATCACGACATTCATGTCGGTGTCGCACTCGAAATCTTCGATGTAATCCAGATCAAGCACCGAATGCCCTTCATAAACACCAACCGAGACCGCGGCAATGCTGTCATTGAGCGGGGTTTCGGCCAGTTTGCCTTCGCGCAGCAGACCGGCCACGGCATCGGCCACCGCAACGTAAGCGCCGCAGATGCTGGCACAGCGGGTGCCGCCGTCCGCCTGCAGCACATCGCAGTCGATATGCAGCGTGCGCTCGCCAAGCTTCTTCAGATCGACCACCGCACGCAGGGAACGCCCGATCAGGCGCTGGATTTCCTGGGTGCGGCCGCTCTGCTTGCCACGCGCCGCTTCACGATCGCTGCGCGTATGGGTCGAGCGCGGCAGCATGCCATATTCGGCGGTCACCCAGCCTTCGCCACTGCCTTTCTTGTGCGGCGGAATCTTGTCGAGCACGCTGGCGGTACACAGCACACGGGTGTCGCCCATGCTGACGAGCACCGAGCCTTCGGCATGCTTGGTAAAACCACGGGTGAACGACAGGGTGCGCAGCGCATCGGGCGCGCGGCCGCTGGGACGGGTAAGGGTGGACATGGCAGCAACCGGAAAAGAGAAAGCGCGATTTTACCGCGCCCACTCCGGGCATGGCAGCTGTCCATGCCCGCAACCCTGTCTAGTGGTCTGCTTCCGAAATAGTGTGACAGGATGAAACGGATGTATTTTTTCGCAGGGCAAGGCGCGAGGAGGCGACATAGCGGGCTCTATGGCAACGACGAGCAACGCCATCATGCGGAAAAAGACGCCGTTTCATGTTGCATTATTTCGGAAGCAGACCACTAGCTGCAGCCTACTTGGCGGAAATCTTCTGAATGGCCTGCTTGATTTCGGCAATCGCGCGTTCGATTTCGTCATCCGACACGGCCGGGGTGCCGGGCAGCGGGCGCATGGCATTGATCTGCGTGGTGACGCCGCCGTCCGGCAATGCCAGGGTGGAAATGGAATCTTTGCTCGGCATGCGCGCCTCACCCCAGGTCATGGCGATGAGGCTGAGGTTGTCGCCGTGTTCACCGCCGCGAAATTCAGCGTGGTCCATCAAATGACGTACCGCATCATCCAGCGTGTAGGCGTGCAGCAAGGCCGACAACTCATGGGCATTGATCATGCCCCAGATGCCGTCGGTGCACAGCAGCATGGTGTCGGCGTCGTGCAGCGGAATCGGCGCATTGCATTCCACCTGCGGCGAGACATAGCCGCCCAGGCAGTTGGATACCTTGTTGCGTTCCGGATGATGCCCGGCTTCCTCTTCGCTGATGATGCCGTCGCGCACCAGCTGGGCCACCGCAGTGTGGTCTTCGGTACGCGCGATCAGGCTGCCATCGCTGAACAGATACAGGCGCGAATCGCCCACATGCGCCCAGTACGCGGTGTTGTCCTGGATCACGGCAGCGACGCAGGTGGTGTGGGGGATTTCCAGCAGATCCTGTTCAACCGCGTAGTCGTTGATGGCGAAATGGGCACGCGTGGTCGTGTCCGACAGGAAGGCCATCGGATCGTCCAGCCGCGGCTTGGCCAGTTTCTGAAACTGGTCGGTAAGCGTCTGCACCGCAATCTGCGCGGCAATTTCACCGTGCATGTGGCCGCCCATTCCGTCCGCCACCACCATCAGCAGCGCGTCGCGGCTGTAGGAGTAAGCAACCCGGTCCTGATTGTTTTTGCGTCCGCCCTGGCGTGACGCCTGATAGATGGTGAATTTCATGGCCGATACTTTAGAACAAATCTTTGCTGAGTGAGCGCTTGATACTCGATAAAAATGAAGGCCGGGGCGGCGCCATCGCGGTGCGGTCCATCAGGACCTTCTGCAAGCTGAAGACGCTTTGCGGGCGTTCCATGTAATTGAGCTTGAGGCAATGATCGATGGTTTCCAGCAACTGGTCGGAGTAGGCCCCCTTCCAGTTGACCGTTGCCGGCACCAGCTTGTCATTGATCAAACGCGCATCGGCCGACTGCGGCGGATAGCCCGCCAGGCAGGCGTAAAGGCTGGCCCCCACGCTATAGACATCGGACCATGGGCCCAGCCGTTCACGGTTGTGATACTGCTCGGGCGCGGCAAATCCCGGGGTATACATGGGCTGCAGCTTGCTCTCTTCCTGGGTGAGGGTCTGCCGCGCCGCGCCGAAGTCGATCAGCACCGGCGAGCCGTCCAGGCGGATATACAGATTCGACGGCTTGATATCGAGATGCAGCAGCTTGTGCGTATGTACCTCGCGCAGACCGTTCAGCAACTGCGCAAACACCCGCCGGATGAAACTTTCGCGGATGGAGCCGCGGTTGGCCTGAATATGCTGCTGCAGGGTTTTGCCGCGCTCGAAGCGCATCACCATGTAGACCGTGTCGTTGGCGCGAAAAAAATTGGTCACACGGATGACGTTGGGATGATCGATACGCGCCAGCGCCCGGCCTTCCTCGAAAAAACACTTCATCCCATGGCGGAAAATATTGTTGTTCTCGGTCGAGTTGGCCTGCACGATCACCGAGCCTTCGGTACGCAGCACCAGCTGCCCCGGCAAATATTCCTTGATCGCCACGGACTGGTTGTTTTCGTCACGTGCCAGGTACACCATGCTGAACCCACCGCCGCCTATCTTGCGCACGATGGTGTATTCGTTCAGCCGGTATCCGTTGGGAAGCGCCTGGTTAGGTTGAGTCGCCATAGTCGAACGTCTATTATCTTTTCTTTGAGCCGGCAAGCCGGAAAAACCATGCCGGCTCCGCACCGGCTTGCACCTTAATCTATATTTGTTCCCACGCCACTCATGACCACGAGCATGACCGGGTTTTCCGCCCATAGCCTCAACCTAGACCATGCAAGCGTCAACATCGACCTGCGCAGCGTCAATCAGCGTTACCTCGAGCTGCATTTCCGCCTGGCTGACGAACTCCGCCCCCTCGAACCGCAATTGCGCGAGTTGATCAATCAACGTCTCGCACGCGGCAAGGTGGAATGCCGGATCAGCCTGCTGCCGGTTTCCGCCGACTCGTTGGATAACGGCTTGAGTCCAGCGATTCTTGAGCGCCTTGCGCACTGGCAGGACGAAGTGCTGCAACGCCTGCCCGACAGCGCGCACCTCAGCGTCAACGAGGTCCTGCGCTGGCCTGGTGCGGTGCAGACAGCCGCCCTGTCGCCGGATGTCCTGAACGAGGCGGTATTGGCGGGCGTTCGCACCACGCTGGACGAACTGGTGGAAAGCCGCCAGCGCGAAGGCGCCAAGCTGAAACAGCACATTCTCGACCGGCTCGGCGCAGCCGAAGCCCAGGTGGCCGGCTTGCGGCCCTTGCTGCCCGCCCTGATCGAAGCCCAACGCAGCAAACTGACGGAACGCCTGCGCGACGCGCTGGGGGACGCCGGGCACGAGCGGCTGGCTCAGGAAATTGCACTGGCAGCCCAGAAAGCCGATGTCGATGAAGAAATATCACGCCTGACCACCCATTTTGCCGAAGTCCGTCGCGTGCTCGAGCAGAAAAACGCCATCGGCAAGCGGCTCGACTTCCTGATGCAGGAACTGCACCGTGAAGCCAACACCCTCGGCTCCAAGTCCGTGGCGGTGGAAACCTCGCGCGTTTCACTCGAACTCAAGGTCTTGATCGAGCAAATGCGCGAACAGGTGCAGAATATCGAGTGATTTTTATCCGCGAAGAACGCGAAGGGCCGCGAAGTAAAGTTTCAGGGTTTCCCTTCGCGTTTCTTCGCGCTCTTCGCGGATAGACTTTATCTATTGAAATAACAGGGAATCCGGAGCACTCATGACACCATCCACCAGCCAAGGCGTGCTTTACATCGTCAGCGCCCCCTCGGGCGCCGGCAAGACCAGCCTGGTCAAGGCATTGCTGAAAAACGACCCGGCCATTCGACTATCGGTGTCCTACACGACACGCGCCGCGCGCCCGGGCGAAGTCGATGGCCGCGACTACCATTTTGTCGACCGCCATCGTTTCGAGCAGATGCTTGCCGAAGGCGAGTTTCTCGAACATGCCGAGGTATACGGCAATTATTACGGGACGTCGAAAGGCAGCATTTCACGCGATCTCAACGCGGGGCATGACATCCTGCTTGAAATCGACTGGCAGGGGGCGAACCAGGTCAAGGATCACTTTCCTCAATCCGCGTCCATCTTCATCCTGCCGCCATCGTTCAGTGCCTTGCGGACCCGTCTCAAGGGCCGGGGCCAGGACAGCGACGAGGTCATCGAGCGCCGGCTTGCCGCTGCCGCCCACGACGTCGCTCATGCGGAGGCGTTCGACTATATAATGGTCAACGATGATTTCGACCACGCCCTGCTGGACCTGGTCGCCATTACCCGCAGTGTTCGCCTCGAAGCTGCACGCCAGCTGAACCGGCACGCTGCGTTGTTCGACGAATTCCGACGCATCTAAACCGCACCGCTTGAAGCAGGAGTATCCCTATGGCACGTATTACCGTTGATGACTGTATCGACATGTTCCCCAATCGCTTCGAATTGACACTCGCAGTGACCTACCGCGCACGCCAGCTGGCACAAGGTTCACAGCCCATGGTCGACACCAAGGATAAATCCGTCGTCACCGCACTGCGCGAAATTGCAGCCGGCAAGGTTGGCCGTGAAATCCTCAACCGAGGCCGCGCCTGAGCGCTCGCCCCACCCTCAGCCGGCACGCGAGCTTGGCGCGCCGATGATGGCGCACGCATTTGAGGCGCTGCGTCCGGCGCTGGCCTACCTGCCGCCGGACGAAATCGGCGTCATCGAAGAAGCCTACGAGTTCAGTCGCCGCGCCCACGAAGGTCAGTTCCGCAAAAGCGGCGAACCCTACATCTCCCACCCGCTGGCCGTTGCCGGCATCCTGGCCGGCTGGCATCTCGACGCGCAAACCCTGACCGCCGCACTGCTGCAC
>JAIOJU010000239.1 GCA_019911765.1 Thiobacillus sp. | reverse complement strand
CCTACAACTTCACCCCTTGCGACCCGTCCACGGTTTCACGCACCCCCTCTGTGGGAGCGGGCTTGCCCGCGAAACGCACCATCGTGAACCCCGCCCCATTGCCAGCACACCGGCTCCCCCGCCC
Source organism: Thiobacillus sp. (assembly GCA_019911765.1). Taxonomy (GTDB): domain Bacteria; phylum Pseudomonadota; class Gammaproteobacteria; order Burkholderiales; family Thiobacillaceae; genus Thiobacillus. The sequence continues at coordinate 4,119 of JAIOJU010000239.1, read as the reverse complement.
AGCGGTGCCAGCAACGGCAACCTTAATCGTCAGGCACGGGATTGCCAGGAAATGTCAATTTTTCTATGGCTTGATACGCAGTCTCGCAGGTAAAGATTTATGGGCACATCTATAAATTCTGATTTCGTCATTCCGGCGAAAGCCGGAATCCAGTCAAATCAAGCAACTGGATTCCGGGTCAAGCCCGGAATGACAATTTATAGAAGTGCCCTTATGAGGCTCTGACAAGGAACGCCCTTTTCATCAGCCATTTGTTTGAAATAATCAATCACATCTTCACTCAACCGCATCGTGACGGATTTTTTGAGCTTGGCCGCATACGGATTTTTGCGGGATTTCATTTTTGACAGATCATATTCAGTTTTCATGGCCTGACTCCTTGGTAATAGTTGCACTCATTTTTCGTGGCTTTTCTTGCCGAGATGATCCGAATAATGTTGCCTTGGTCACGTTCGCAATGACAGACAATATTGATCCGGCCAGATTTATCCGCGAGTTCGTTCGTGCTGAGCCTGTCGAAGCACAGCCCTTCGACAGGCTCAGGGCGAACGGTAGTCATGTTTAATTCGTGCCGGGTCAACAAGAAGGCGGGCTTCATCACTAAAACCCAGGGAGACGCTGATTTATTCCACTTTTGTCATTCCGGCGCTTGTCCCCGAAGGGGGAAAGCCTGAATCCAGTGAAATCAACCAACTGGACACCGGCTTTCGCCGGTGAGACGAATAAATCAGCGTTTCCCTAGCATCAGTACCTTACGCGGCCTTGCGGCCCCTCAATTCCTCACGGATCGCCCGCCGTATCGTTGTCTCGATGTCAGCCTGTTGCAGCGAAGTTTTCAGAGTCTCATTGATGAGCGTCTGATAGCCGCGATCCCCAGCCAGGGTTTTGAAACGATCCACCAGCGCGGCATCGAGGTACAAGGTCACACGTTTCTTGGGTTGCACCACGCGCCCGCCAGCCTCGCGCTTGCGCAGGATTAGTTTGCCCGCGTCGATGTCGCCTTGAGTGATGGGCACGTCTTCGTCAAAGGTTTTCGTAGTAGATTTTTTCTTCATTCCGTTCTGCCTTTCGCATTGAAATCACTCGGATGGTTTCGTCAGTCTCGGTGGTGGTGATCACCACCACATCGTCTCGAAGCACACCTAGCGTGATGAAACGTTGTTCGTCGTAGTCGAAGCGCCGGTCTTCGAATGTCACCACGCGCCCGCCCTCGATCACCTGCGGCGCATCGTCGAAGTCGTAGCCGTGCTTCTTCAAATTGGCGGCCTGCTTTTTCGGGTCGGAGATGTAACGCATGGAATCAATGTATGTATAAATGTGCGTATAGTCAAGCCGTCCAGCCAAGGACGAATTGACTCATAAAAAATTGACCCTGAACAGAATGAAAATGGCAGGAAAAATGGGGTCACCCATTTAGCCCAACCTCGCTTTCATCGTTGCGGGTGAAGGATAAGGATAAATGGTGACCCCGTTTCGCCGTTTCGCCTCCGTTTCGCCTTATTGAGGCGGCCAGGTAATAGTATCAACTTCGTCATTCCGGGCTTGACCCGGAATCCAGTCAAATGGGCGCGCAATGCGCGCTACTGGATACCGGCGTTCGCCGGTATGACGTTGATAATATTTTCAGGCCGAATCAATAGTGTGAACAGGCCCTGGATATCCCCCACCAGGTTGTCGGACTTCTTTACGGCGCAATGGCCGTGCATGGAACCAAAATCACAAGCAGTTGATAATCCAGTAAAAAAACACCTCTGCATGTATTTTGCTTTAACATGACTCGACTGCCAGACAGCAGCCCAAGTCAAGACAGATCCCTGTTTAACAAAATGGAGGAGGCCCGATGTATCACAAAGCACTCTGCATAAGTTTACTGGGCAGCCTTTGCTTTCCCGCCCTTGCGTCCACGCATGCGGTGGAAAGCATGACCGTCACCGGAGGGTCATACATGACATCCGCCATTTATCCTTTTGCCAACGTTGTGACGCCCGGCCCGGCCGCCACGCTGGACGATGGCCTGGTCAATGGCGTCATCGACGCGGATGGATTTCATGGCAACGCAGCCAGTCCCGTGGTTAGCGGCACGTATTATGGAATCCCCCTCAACGGCTTCTTTGCCCACAGCGCAACAGGCATAAACGGTACCTTTCTGGATCCCGACCCGGACGCCATCACCATGAGCCTCGATACCGACACCATGGCCCTTTCCGCCGATTTCTCGGGCTTTTTTATCGAATGGATGGGCCAGGTCTATCTGCAAGGCGGAGCCGCAACCGGAACGGCCGAATGGCTCACGCTCCCCCTGGAAGGCGGTCCGGCCACCTTCAGTTTCGAAGTGGGCTGGACGTACGACACGACGTATTGGAATCTTGCCGGAACCGGGATGGTCCTGATGGTGCCGGAAGCGGAAACCTGGGCCATGATGCTCGCGGGATTGGGGCTGATCGGGGCAACCGCCAGAAGAAAGACGAAACAGGGCACAAAAGGCTGCGCTTAAGCGTCTGGCCGGGCAGACGTACTACATTGCGGGCATACAATCGAATGATATTCTGCTGACTGTTTTGATCGTCAAGCTTTCTGCGACAGGCTGCTAGCCCAGGCTTGCTGCATTGCAGCCTCCAGCCGGCGCACAAAACCTGCCGCATCGCACAAGGACGATGCAGCAACCTGACCCCGCAACGCCCCGCGCAACCGGGCAAGCCCGGCCACATCGGCCGCCCTCGCTTGGGCAAGTGACACAAACGCTTCCTGCGTACTGGCCAGCCAGTCGGAAACTCCAGCCGCATTCAACAAGGTGGCGCCGACCCGCCCGGCATGGTGTTCTCCTGCGAACGACAACACTGGAACCCCCATCCACAACGCCTCGCAAGTTGTCGTCGTGCCATTGTAGGGAAAGGTATCCAGCGCAATGTCCAGCTTTGCATACAAGGCCAGATGTTCCTGCCGCGTCCGCGTGTGGCCCATCAGGTCCACACGCTCGGCGCCAATTCCCAGAGCCTGCAGGTCGGCGCTCACGCGCGCCTGCACCGTTGCATCCGTCAGCGCGGGGCATTTCAGCAGCAGGCGCGAACCGGGCACCTGCCTGAGCACCCCGGCCCACAGTTGCAGAACGCCCGGATTGATCTTGCTGAAATTGTTGAACGAGCCGAAAGTGACATGGCCATTCTTCAGGGCTGGAAGCGGGGCCACCTCCGGCACATCGGCCATCGGCTGATAACACAGGAAGCAACCGTCCAGGCGCAACAGTTCCTCGCTGTACCAGGCGTCCTCGCCCGCGGGGTCGGCCACCCCATCGGTAATCCGGTAATCGATGGTGCGCAGCCCGGTGGTATTCGGATAGCCCAGCCAGGTCATCTGGACCGGTGCCGGCCTGGCCGCAAAAACACCTAATCGTCCGCCGGAAGTATGTCCCGACAGATCGACCAGGATATCGATGCGGTCCTCGCGGATAAGCCGGGCGGCCTCTCCGTCCGACAGTTTATCGATGTCGTGCCATACATCCACCGCCGCCCTGATCCGCCGCGTGGTTTCGTCCGGTGTGGGCAAACTGGAATAGCAGCAGACCTCGAACCGGCTGCGGTCATGGTGCCTCAGCACCGGCTCGATGAACGAGGCCACGGAGTGCTCGCGGAAATCCGGCGACAGATAGCCGACCCTGAGACGCCGTTGCGTATCCTCCGCAGGCTGGATCAACTCCAGTTGCGGAATCCGGCCCTCGGCCACCCTGCCCCACTCGCGATGCTCCTCGAGCACCCTGCCCGCGTCCGCATCCGGCAGGTAATTCAGCAACATCAGCAAATTGGGGCGGGCCTGCAGGTCACCGGGCGTGGGCGCCAGGCATTGCCGATAGCAGCGCTCGGCCTGTTCGAAGTCTCCCTGAGCCAGATACGCACTGCCCAGGCTGTTCAGGGCCACCCCCAGACGCGGATTGATTTTCAAGGCCACTTCGTAGGCCGCGATGGCATCCTGCGGACGCCCCATCGCCTGATAGACCGATCCCAGATTGCTGTGTATCTCGGCCTTGTCCGGCCAGATCGCGATGATCTCGTTCAGCGTCTGCGCCGCGGCCGGCAGGTCGTTCAGCGCAATACAGGCGTGCGCCAGCGCGTCCATGGCCTCGCT
>JAIOJU010000238.1 GCA_019911765.1 Thiobacillus sp. | reverse complement strand
GCACTGCCGTATTATTGTTCAATGTACACGGTCATCGAAACCGACGTTTTCGTGCGTGCAGCAGCCCAGGTCTGGACCGATGCCGAGCGGATCGCGTTCATCGACTGGCTGGCGGCCAACCCGGACGCGGGCGATGTCATTCCGGGCGCCAGCGGATGTCGCAAGGTCCGGTGGATGCGTCCGGGCATGGGTAAACGCGGCGGTGCGCGGTCATTTATTTCAACCGGCTGGAGCACGGCGAGGTCTGGTTGTTGATGGTGTACGTGAAAGCAAAGTTTGACAACCTGCCCGTGTCTTTTTTGAAACAACTGCGAGAGGCCATTGAACATGGATAAGGAAATGGAACAGTTCCAGAAGGATTTACTGAAATCCGTCCGCCAGATGAAGGCGGGCAAGGCCGCCCGGAAAACCCAGGTTGCCCTGTCGCCCATCGCCGAGGCACGCAGCCGGCTGGGGATGTCTCAATCCGAACTGGCAGACCTGATGGGCGTCTCTACCCGCACCCTGCAAGACTGGGAGCAAGGCCGCCGCAAGCCCACCGGCGCGGCGCAAACGCTGCTGCGTGTGGCGATTGCGCATCCGGAGGCCTTGCTCGACCTGAAGGCTGCGTAAGTGAAACAGCGCAGTGCCCATGTCAGGGTGCCCAAACGTCAAATTCCACTCGCCACCCCCGGCGAAATCCTGCTGGAAGAATTCCTCAAGCCGCTGGGCGTGACCCAGTACCGACTGGCCAAGGAAATCGGCGTGCCGCAGCGCCGCATCGGCGAAATCGTCGCCGGCAAGCGCAGCATCACCGCCGATACCGCCGCGCGCCTGGGTGTCTACTTCGGCATGGAAGCCGAGTTCTGGCTGAACCTGCAGGCGCACTACGACCTGGCGATCACGCGGGAAGCGCTGGCCGAGAATCTGGCGGCGATTCAGCCGCTGGCGGTGTCAGCGTTTTATCGTGTCCGACCCCATTTGTTACGCCATTTGTTAGTGTCCGACCCCATTTGTTAGCCCCGAAGTCCCGCTAATCGCCGCCACCGGCCCCACGGCGAAACTGCCCACGCAAGCTGATAGCTAACAAAATGAGAAGGACCAGATTCAAAAGAGACTGACTCACGCCTTGCACGAATAGAGCTCCGTCGTATATCTGTACCCATGTGTTCTTTGGGGAGAGGAAAGCTACTGGGTTAAGACTCTGCATGGACAGCGCTAACCAAGTGTTGTCTCGGTCCCAGCGAGCCGCCGGAGTTATTGCTAAATTTTCATGCTGTTGCTCGACAATCGCAAACCGTACTTGTCCAGAATGAGTGTCTTGCTCAGCTTGAACAAGGTAGCAATAGGTAAACGCTGCATTGATTAAAAGCATCCAGAACAAAACACGCCCCGTTGATTGTCCGAACTCTGAAAAGAGGTCATACAACTGTGAGACCAGATAATGAACTGCCTGCTTTAAACCGAACTCCCGCCGCCTGCAACGCATCTCACCAGCAAAGAAACGTGATGCTTCGGGTTGGGCCTGATGCTTGGACATATGGAGCTTCAACGTGCGGTATGCCCGTGCCTCGGCACCCCAATTGATCCGGTCGTCGCCGTTCTTGCCTGCGGTCCCGCTTCCTGAGAAAGTGTGTCGCAACTTTCTAACCACAAACCCAACAAGTGGAAGCGAAAATAGCCGTCGTTTTGCCCTTATTGTGAGCGCCATTGAATCAAATTTTGCTTCGGTAAAGGAAGTGTCTTGATGTAGGACGGCTTCATGAAACCGAGGGCAAAGCGCGAACCATGAACGGGAAAAGATGGTTTGCTTTTTGAATTGGCAATCCAAAAACCTGGCCTGACCCGAAAAAACTGCGCTCCCGAAGTCTGCTAAATCAGAGAATATTGAATCACTGAAATCCGCCTTGTCTGAAAAAACCGAATCCTGAAACCCCGCCTTCTTTGAAAAAACTACTTTTTTAAAGCTTGATAGGCTCAAAAATTTAGCTTTTTCAAAATCGGCAACATCACCAAAAACGGTTGCATCGAGCACCACCTTAATACCTGAAAAAAATACCCGATGGAACAGCGCCTTAGCTTGAAATTCCACATTGGAGATTTGGGCTCCATCACGGAATGAGGCGTCTATAAAATAGGCATCACCTGCAAAGGTGGACTGCGGGAAGGCTGCAGAACCCAAGAACTCTGCGCTACTGAAATATGCATGGCCCGAAAAATTGGCACTGCTTAATGACATGCCACGAAGAAATGCCGAGTGATTGAAATAAGCGTCGCCTGAGAAATCCGTATGTGATGAGAAAAAATAGCCTAGAAAGCGTGCGCCTGTGAAATCAGACTCTCCAGAAATCGTCACGCTATTAAAGGAAAGGCTTGGCAACCATGCCTTTGCCAATCGTAAATTGCCAACAATCTGGATTTGTTTAAATTCGGCAGCAATCTTTGGGAGGTCAAACTCCCAATCATATGCAGATGCCTCGTTCATCAAACTGCCAAGCTTCCTGCAATAGTCGCTGGCAACTTGAGCATCCACTTGATTAAGTAACTTTAGCTTTCCGGGTCTGTCAGATGTGACTCGGTTTGGAACGAATTGTTTTTCAAATTCATCTCGTAGGGTTTTTGCGATGCCCTCAAATTCTTCTTTTCTCTTCAGGCGTTCTTCCTCGCTCATAAACCGAGTTTTAGGTTCAGGCCGTGAATGTGAAGCAGGGAAGGTCATTAATGGCCACCTATGTCAAATGTGCTTGCTTCCGCATATTGGGGACCACAATTTATTCACCCTGACCTGCTCATACATCCAGGCTGGATCCATGTCTGCACCATTGGGCCAGGTCACAACGCCCAGATCAAGACGCGCCTGATTGAAACAAGCCTTGTCCTTGAGTGCTTCGAAAATTCCGCATTCCTTGGCAATCAAAACGGCTGAAAAATCCGCGATGCCTTTTGTGTCGTCCATGAACGTGATTGCCAAACGATAATCCGGCAGCACGGACAGAGCTTTGATCCGCCAGGGCGCGGCGGGGGTTACTCCAGCAGTTTGATGGGCTTCAGGGCATTGATGAGGACAAGCCACAGTTTCTCCTCTCACCCTTGAATGATGGCGATCAACGCATCGCGCACTTCATCCAACCGACCTTGAGCGAGCAAGCCTGCCGTCGTGGCAAACAGGGAAACATTGGCAGTGAATAATTTACCGGGGCGCGCAAAGCTTGAGCGCTGCAAACCGCCCGATGTGAAATCTTCTGTCGCAAGCGCGATGGCGTGCGGGTCGGCATAGGGGTTGCTGGTGATCTGGCAGGCGATCCAGTCGTCCCGTCCGGCATCGGCGAGCAGCAAGGCGGGCCGCAGCTTGCTGCGGGTGAGATCGGAAAATGGGAATGGCAGCAGGATTACCTGACCGGCTGCAAATGCGCCCATGCGTCATCTTCCTCGGGTTTCAGCCAGTCTTCGGCGAGTGCGGCTTCGGCCAGTTGCAGGGCTTCATCCACCGATGGCTTCAGCAGTGTGAGCAATGCGCGTCCGACGGGAAGCGTCTGCACGGGTTCCAGCGGATGGATGTGCCCGGTTGCGTCAATTTCAACTTCGATGGTCTGCAACATGTTGGCCTCCTTCGCGTGATGCGCCATTCTATGCCCGCGGGAAGTTTCAGTCGATCCGCTTATACCCCCGATACCACTCCACCCACTTCCCGATCCCATATTCCAGCGTCGTCGCCGGCTTGAACCCCGTGTCGCGCACCAGTTCGTCGATATCGGCATAGGTCGCCTGCACGTCGCCGTCCTGCATTGGCAGGAAGTTCTTCTTCGCTTCCTGGCCCAAGGCCTTTTCGATCGTGCCGATGAAGTCCATCAGTTGCACCGGGGTGTGGTTGCCGATGTTGTAGAGGCGGTAGGGCGCGTGGCTCGATGCCGGGTCGGGGTTGTTGTGGTCGAAATTCGGGTTGCCCTGCGGGATGCGGTCGAGCACTTTCACCGTTCCGTCGGCGATGTCGTCGATGTAGGTGAAGTCGCGCGACATGTCGCCATTATTGAACACATCGATGGTACGGTCTTCGAGGATGGCGGAGGTGAACAGCCACGGCGACATGTCGGGCCGGCCCCACGGGCCGTAGACGGTGAAGTAGCGCAGGCCGGTGGTGGGCAGGCCGTAGAGGTGCGAGTAGGTGTGCGCCATCAGCTCGTTGGCCTTTTTGCTGGCGGCGTACAGGCTGACCGGGTGGTTGACCGGGTCGTGGGTGGAGAATGGAACCTTGGTATTGGCGCCGTACACGCTGGACGAGCTGGCGTAGACGAAGTGCTTGACGCCGTGGTGGCGGCAGCCTTCGAGCAGGTTGGCAAAGCCGACGATGTTGGACTGCACGTAGGCGTGCGGATTCTTCAGCGAGTAGCGCACGCCGGCCTGCGCGGCGAGGTTGATGACGGCGTCGAAGTGGCCTTTCTCGAACAGGTCCTCGGTCATCATGCGGTCGGAGATGTCTTCCTTGACGAAGCGGAAGTTGGGGTAGGGCTTCAACTGCTCCAGTCGCGCCAGCTTGAGTGCCGGGTCGTAGTAATCGTTGAGGTTGTCGATGCCGACGACCTCGTCGCCGCGCTTGAGCAGGATTTGCGCGACGTGCATGCCGATGAATCCAGCGGCGCCTGTGACCAGCACTTTCATGTTTGACTCCCTGTTTTTTGCGCGATTTTAGCAGCCGCCCGTTGCCATCCCCTAGAATCACGCCATGTCGATCGTCTTTCAACGTGCGTTCTACCAGTTGCTGCTTGGTCTGGCGCTCCTGTTTCTGCCGTTGCGGCTGTTGCTGCGCGGCCTAAAGGAGCGTGGCTACTGGCGCCACATTCCCGAGCGCTTCGGTTTTGCCGCGGCGTTGCCGGGCCAGCCGGTCTGGCTGCATGCGGTGTCGGTGGGGGAGGCGCGCGCGGCTGCGCCGCTGGTGGAAAAATTGCTCGCGCAAACCCCTGCGCCACCGATTCTGATGACGTGCATGACACCGGCGGGGCGGGCGACGCTCGAATCGCTGTTTGGCACCCGTGCGACGGTGCGCTACCTGCCTTATGACCTGGGCTGGGCGATGCGCCGTTTTTTGCAACAAACCCGGCCCCGCTTCGGCATTGTCATGGAGACCGAGCTGTGGCCTAACCTGGTACGGGAGGCGCGCTGCGCGGGGATCGAATTGTTTCTGGCCAACGCCCGCCTGTCGGAACGCTCCGCGCGCGGCTATCGCAAGCTGGAAGCGCTGACGCACGCGACGCTGGGTGGATTTACTGCGGTGGCTGCGCAGACCCAGGCCGATGCTGCGCGTTTGCTTGCCCTGGGCGCACATGGCGTGAAGGTGGCCGGCAACCTCAAGTTCGATATCGACCCGCCCGTGGCTCAGCTCGAACAGGGCGATGCGTTTCGCGAACGCATCGGCCAGCGCCCGGTGTGGCTCGTCGCCAGCACGCGCGACGGCGAGGAGCGCCTGGTGCTGGAGGCGTTTGCGCAACATGCGTCGGCGGATGTGTTGCTGGTGATTGTGCCGCGCCACCCGCAACGCTTCGATGAAGTGGCGGCGCTCATCAAAAGCCGTGGTCTGAGCCTGCAAAGGCGCAGCGCGAACGAAGCAGTGTCGCCCTCGACGCGCGTCTGGCTGGGCGATAGCCTGGGCGAGATGTTTGCCTATTACCGTGCGGCCGATTGCGCGCTGGTCGGCGGCAGCCTGTTGCCGTTCGGCGGGCAGAACCTGATCGAGGCCTGCGCGGTGGGCTGCCCGGTCATCCTCGGGCCGCATACCGAGAACTTCAAGCAGGCGGCGGAAGACGCCATTGCGCAGGGCGCGGCTTTGCGGGTGAACGATGCCGGCGCGTGGGCGCGCGAGGCAATGCGGCTGACGCAGGATGCGGCGGCGCGGCAGCGGATGGGCGAGGCCGGCCAGGCATTCACCGCCGCGCACAAAGGCGCGACGGGCCGGGTGTTCGAACTGCTGGACCATCGCGGGGCACGCTGAGGCCGCGCGTCACTTTCGAAGCGGCGCATCCCGTGACGGGATGCGCCAGATCCATAATTCCAGCAGCAGCCCGCCGATCCCCATTGCCAGTTTGGCCTGCCATCCCGGTACGAAGAACGCGATGGATATTCCAAAGCTCAACGCAATCAACAGCATCGCCGTGCGCTTGGCGCGATAGGGCATGCTGTGGTGCGTGTGCCATTCGTTGAGGATCGGGCCGAAGGTCGGCTGCTCAAGCAGCCAGCGATGAATGCGCCGCGAGGAACGCGCGAAGCAGGCAGCCGCCAGCAGCAGAAAGGGCGTCGTTGGCAGCACGGGAAGAAAAATTCCAAGCACGCCGAGCGCCATGAACAGCAGCCCCAGCCCGGCGAAGATCAGGCGGACTGGAATGGGATGGCGGTGATGCGCGGAGGCCTCTTCGTGCGCTGGCCGGCTTTCAGCGGGAGGCAGTCCTGGTTGTCCGGCCAAGCGTCAGGTTGTCCCGTTTCAAGGCCAGGGCGGCGGGTGCCCTTTGTGCCCCGAACCCGCCAGCGGATGTGGCCGAACTGCTGCTGCGCTGACTGGTCAACAGCTGGTCGATTGCCTGCAGGTCATCAGCCGACAGCGTGCCGGCCGCAGCCTTGAGTGACAAGCCTGCCAGCAGGTAGGCGTAGCGGGCGGCGGCCAGATCGCGCTGGGCGGAGAACACCTGCTGCTCGGCGTTGAGCACGTCGAGGTTGGTGCGCACGCCTACCTGCAGGCCGAGTTTGGTGGAAGCGAGTTGCGCCTTGGTGGAGACGAGCGCCTGTTCCAGCGCCTGCACGCGGGCTGCACCGCTGCTGACGTTGAGCCAGGCCTGGCGCGCCTGCAGGCTGGCTTCGCGGGTAGCCACCTCCAG
>JAIOJU010000237.1 GCA_019911765.1 Thiobacillus sp. | reverse complement strand
AACGGGAAGCGGGACCGGCCGTGTTCGAAGCGCGCCTCGTTCCAGTCACGCTCAACGTGGCAGTCGTTGCACTTCTCACCCAGCGAATTCTTGTGCTTGTCGTCTTTCCTGTGGCAGGCAACACAGCTCGTCTGCAGCTTGTCACGGTACAGGTTTCCACCATGGCAGCTGTCGCAGCGGGTCTGGCGGTGTTTGCCGCGCAGGACATATTTCGTGGCTGTATCGTGGTCAAACAGGACCTGATTCCAGGCCTTGGCGTTGTGACAGGACTGACACTTTTCGCCATAGCGGGTCTTGTGCTTGTCATCCTTGCGGTGGCACGACACGCAGGCCATCGGCGTATTTTTGTACGCGTTGTCCTTATGGCAATCCTTGCACTCCACCTTGGCATGCCTGTCCTCGAGCTTGAAGCGGGTCTGGTCATGATCAAACCTCGCTTCCTTCCAGTTGGTTTCCGTATGGCAATCCGCGCATTTCACGCCCAGCTTGCCTTTGTGTTCATCGTCTTTCTTGTGGCAGGCAACACACTTCGTCTGTGCACTGCTGTATTTGCTTCCGGCTCGGTGACATTGCCTGCACTCCGTTTCAGCATGTTTTCCCTTGAGCAGGTAGTCGGTTTGCCGATGGTCGAATTGCTTCTCGTCCAGCACGACTGCTTGCGCATCCCTGCCCTTGTGTTCGGTATGGCATTCACGGCAGAGCTTTTCCCCCGGAATGCGGCCGTGATAGCCCTGCTTTTGCGCAACGTCGCGCGCTACGTCCTTGTGGCACGTTCCGCACAGGGCATCCTGCCCGGCACGATTAAAGCGGACATGGCACTTGTTGCACTGCCCCTCCACTTTTGCGTGCCCCTGGATGACCTTGCCCGGCATCAGCACGCTTTCAAGCGAGGCTGCCCAGCCTCCCTGGACCGGCACCCATCCGGCCAGAACCAGTACCAGAGCGACCAGAATCCTGGCCGCGCCTGTCATGCACATGCGCACGGCGAACGGCGAACAGCGCCCGCTTTTCATCGCCACCGACGTCAATACATGTGCACCGCAACCACGTGTGCAATCGCACTCAGGACCAGCATGTAAACAAGCGGGACGTGCAGCACATGCCACAACGAAAACAGCCGTTCATAGGTACTGAAGTGCGCGACTTCACACGTGCTGCGCACGTAGGCGCGCACCATGTTGTTTGCGGCCTTCAGTCGGCGCTGAAATTTGTCGCGGTCCCAGCCGCGCTCCCTGGCATGTGCCTTGTAGAGCCGGCGAAGCTCCACCGCACAACCCGCCTGAACAAGCCGTGCACGCATCCACAGCGTCATGAAGCTCCATGCGGCCGACAGCGGGTTGCCATGTTTTTTCAGAGCCATGGACTCAAACTGCTGCATCGACGCTTCCACTTTTGGCGCAAAGGCAAGTTTTGACTGAACCTCCTGCGAATTGAGTCCGGAACGTGCGCGCAGCTCAGCCAGGCTGGCGCGCCTTCCGTACAGGCCATGGTGGATCTTGGTGTAGATGAAACGCCCGATGATGCCGCTGCCCGCGACGAGGCACATGCTGCCCAGTGCGACACCCGCATTGACGGACCCCACCTGAAAACGCGAGTGGGCAAGAATGAACAGCGGCCCGAGCACACCCAATGCCATGTGTGCGGCAAACCAGTACTTGGCAGGCCCCAGGTCATGCATGAACCGGAAATGCTTGCGCAGCGGATAAAGGAACAGCAGGAGCACCATGACTCCGCCGGTCAGGCCCAGGTTGTAGCCCATGTCGGAGCCGGGCTCGAAGCCCCCCCACCGGCCGATCAACCACGCAAGAAGCACGAGCAGGCCCACACCGGCCATAAAGAGCCAGGGGCTGACCTGGCGCCTTCCAGATTTGTTTGTGCCTGCCGCGGTCATCTTGACCGGGGCATCCAGCACCAATGTGTCCTGCATGCCTCACCTTTTTTACGCCTATGCACCCGCGTATAAACGGATGCCGAACCGGGATATTTATACCATGCCGTGTAAATATTTTACACGTTTTATATTTGCAATTGATTTAATTGATGTTTTGCGGACTGCAAGCGTAAAATTGACACACTCGATCAAGTACTGGCAAAGCGGAGACCTCCTGGACCATGGGCCAATCCCTAGCAGACCTGCTGCTCTACGCAATACCCTTGGCCATATTCTTTTTCCTGTATTTTCGACGCAGGGGAAAGCATCTGCGGGGACATGAAGAGATCCTGCAGGAGTCGCGCGAAAGCGGCCTGACTGATCCGGTGTGCCTGCATCCGGTAGTCGATCCGCTGCTCTGCATCGGCTCGTCTTCCTGCGTAAAAGTCTGTCCGGAAGGCTCGCTCGGCATCATCAATGGCAAGGCCCAACTGATAAATCCCTCGGTCTGCATCGGACATGGCGCCTGCATGGCAGCATGCCCGATGGAGGCGATCAAGCTGGTGTTTGGCACGGAGAAACGCGGGATCGATATCCCCTTTGTGACCCCCAATTTCGAGACCAATATTCCCGGCATCTTCATCGCCGGAGAACTGGGCGGGATGGGCCTGGTGCGCAAGGCCGCCGAGCAGGGCAAACAGGCCATGAATGCCATCAAGGACCTGAAACAAGCAGGCAAAACGGAATTCGATGTCGTGGTTGTGGGCGCGGGGCCGGCAGGCATCGCAGCGGGGCTGGGCGCCATTCAGCACAAGCTGCGCTACCGCATCATCGACCAGGAGGACTCACTGGGCGGTACGGTCTATCAGTACCCGCGCAACAAAATCGTCATGACCTCACCGGTTCACCTCCCCCTGATCGGCAAGGTCAAAATGACCGAGGTCAGCAAGGAAGCGCTGCTTGAGTTCTGGCACGGCGTGATCGGCAAGACCGGGCTCAGCATCCACTTCCGGGAACGGATGGAAGCCATCCGCCCGGATGGTGAAGGTTTCCTGGTTAAAACCACAGCGGGTGAATATTCGACCCGCGCCGTACTGCTCGCCATAGGCCGGCGCGGCACGCCCCGCAAACTGGGAGTCGAGGGCGAGGGCCTGCCCAAGGTGGTTTACCGGCTGATCGATCCGGAGCAATACCAGGGGCAAAAGGTTCTGGTCGTGGGCGGCGGCGACAGCGCGCTGGAAGCCGCCCTGGCCATATCCGAACAAGCCGGCACCCAGGTCGCCCTGTCTTACCGCGGGGAGGTTTTCGGCCGCGTCAAACCGAAAAACCGCACACGCCTGGACGACGCCCAGGCCAGCGGGCGCATCCGGGTCATGCTCAATTCGACCGTTACGCGGATCACCCCGCAAAGCGTCATTCTGGAACACGAGGCCAAACCGGTCGAGCTGCCAAACGACGCCGTGATCATCTCCGCAGGCGGCGTGTTGCCGATCGACCTGCTCAAAAAGGTGGGCATCCACTTTGAGACCAAACACGGCACGGAATAGCTCACCCCCAGCTGTCCTTGCGCTTGAACCGATCCCTCCCCCGCCAGGCGACAAGTGCTTCCTTCCTCCTTTATCATTGCACGCTCAAACAACCTGACTCGGGATGATCCCCTTGCGCCGACTCACACTCATCACGGCCATGCTGGCCACCAGTACGGCCACCCATGCCGCCGATAGCGCGCTCAGCCTGAGCACCGGACTGGACTACAGCGTAGGCAACTATGGCGACACGCAGGACACGGAAACCTGGTTTCTGCCGCTCAATCTGAAATACCGGAGCGGCCGCTATACCTTCAAGCTCGGCACCTCCCACCTCTGGGTAAAAGGCCCGCAAAGCGTCACGCCCGAGGGCGACCCGCTGCCGGGTGGCGGCACCAAGAGAATGGTCCACGGCGCCGGGGATGTCACAGCGTCCCTGCTTGCCAACGTGCTGGATGAGGACAAGGCCTGGCTCGACCTCGATCTGACGGGGAAAATAAAATTCGGCACAGCCGATACCAGCAAGGCGCTTGGAACGGGGGAAAACGACTACTCACTCCAGACCTCGCTCTACAAAACCCTGGGGAACTGGGGACCCTACCTCGACCTGGGCTACCGCTGGAAAGGCGATCCGGCCGGCGTGAATTACCGCAACGTCTGGTTTGGCGCCGTGGGGGCGAGCTACCGCATCAACCGAACCTGGTCAGCCGGGGCCGACTACAGCTGGCGTGACAGGCAAACCGCCACCAGCTCGCAGATGAGCGAGGCGACGGTATACGCCAATTACCGGATCGACGCGCACAACAAGCTGAATGTATATGGCGTAACCGGCTTTTCCGATACCAGCCCGGACTGGGGGATCGGCCTGACCGCCGCCCACACCTTTTAGTGGGGGTTGCCGGCCTCTTGCTTGCTAGAATTCCGTAATTTTTCGGGTTTTATTGGGGCTGCAACATGGACCACACCCTGCTGGGTTTTGTATTCCTGTATCTGGTTGTTTCCATCGGAATCGGCGTGTATGCCGCCACCAAGGTCAAGAACACACAGGACTATGTAACAGCAAGCCGCTCCCTGCCGATGATCATGGTCATCGCGATGGTCTTTGCCACCTGGTTTGGTGCTGAAACCGTCCTCGGCATTCCGGCCACCTTCCTCAGTGAAAACCTCGGCGGCACGATCTCCGACCCGTTTGGCGCCTCGCTCGCGCTGATCCTGTTCGGCCTGTTTTTTGCCCGGCCGCTGTACCGCATGAAACTGCTCACGCTGGGCGATTTCTTCCGCCAACGCTACAACCGCCCGGTCGAAGTCGTGATCTCGCTGGCAATTGCGTTTTCCTACCTGGGCTGGGTGTCGGCGCAGGTGGTGGCGCTGGGACTGGTGTTCAATGTGCTGTCAGACGGCATCATCACCCAGGAGCAGGGCATATACATCGGCGCAGCGGTCGTGCTGCTCTATACGCTATTCGGCGGCATGTGGTCGGTGGCACTCACCACGCTGGTGCAGATGACCATCATCGTCGTCGGTCTGTTGTGGATATCGAAACTGGTGGCAGGCATGCCCGAGGTCAACGGCGTCGCCCCAGTGATCGAGCAGGCAGCCGCTTCCGGCAAATTTGAATTCTGGCCACCACTGGAATGGGCGGCTGTCGTCACCTTCATCGCGGGATTCCTCACCATGGGCCTCGGCTCGATTCCGCAGCAGGATGTGTTCCAGCGCGCCAATTCCAGTAAAAATGAACGCATCGCCGTGTGGGGGACGGTAATCGGCGGTTCGCTGTATTTCATGTTTGCCGCCGTTCCCATCTACCTGACTTACGCCGCCACGCTGGTCGACCCCGCCATGACCACCACCCTGCTGGCCAGCGATGCGCAACTGGTGCTGCCCACCTTCGTCAAAACGCATCTGCCGCTCTATGCTCAGATCATTTTTTACGGCGCCCTGCTTTCGGTCATCATGTCCACCGCCTCCGGTACCCTGCTGGCACCTTCCGTCACCATCTCGGAAAACATCATCAAGGAATTCATGCCGCACCATCGCATGAGCCAGAAGAGGCTGCTGTGGATCACCCGCACCGTCGTGTTCGCATTTTCCGGCCTGGTGGTGTTTTACTCGCTGTGGTCGCTGCAAACCGAAACCAGCATCCACCAGATGGTGGAAAACGCCTACAAGGTCACGCTGGCCTGCGCCTTTGTTCCGCTGGTGGCCGGGCTGTACTGGAAGCGCGCCAACAATCTTGGGGCCGGGCTGTCCATCCTGCTGGGATTGATCGTGTGGATCGCGATGGAATTTCTCGCACCGGAAGCGGCCCTCCCCCCCCAATTCGCCGGGCTGGTCGCCAGCGCAACGGGCATGGTGGCAGGCTCGCAGTTCAAATATCGTTCACGCACCCAGTCCTGATTTTCAGGTGGCCTGATGTGTCGGGAAAATTTACACATTAACCATCAGGCTTCAAATCGAACCAACCACATAATGAGACATCCGATTGATTTTAATGGTTTTTTATAAATACCCCATACATTGGCACAAGTAATGCTTTAAGAACATTAACCAAATCAAGCCATAACTTGTTTAAGTTGTTCAGTGTCGGGGATCTCCTTTTACGGACAAACCCATTTAATCAAGGAGCCACATTATGAAAAAAACTGCATTAGTAAGCGCACTGGCCGTATCGGCCCTGTTCATGGCGGCGAGCGCAAGCGCCACCATCGTTACCGTATATGATGATTTTGACGGCGGCCTGGTCAATTTCAACAATACAGTGGCAGCAGCTGGCGGCACCGCCACCCATGACAACTGGAGCACCCAGTTAAGTGGCACGTCTTCAAATCAGGGGGATTACACGGTCACCATGAATGATGGCGGCAATATCTTTTCTTCCATTTACACCCTCTATAGCTCTTCCCCGTCGCGCCAGACCAGCGGCTACATGGTCAGCATCGACCCTTTCGGCTCAGGCCCGGGAATCGGTGCTATTAGTAGCGGCGTGACCCTGACGTTCAACTCCGCCGTCAACTCCATCGGTTTTGAAGTAGGTGACTGGGCAACATGCTGCCAGCCTTCCGATCTTTACATTTCTTTTGACAACGGCGCGCCCATTCTGGTTGGTCATTCAACCACCTTTGGCGACGGCTTCCTCACAAATGGCGGGGCGGGTGTATTCGTCGCTGCTTTTGATGACACCGGTGACTTTACCAAGGTTCAGTTCTGGGGCGACGGTTTTGGCGAAGTACTGAACTTCGGCGGCACCATCCACTACGCTCTGCTTGAGCAGGGTAGCTTGCCTGGTGGCGTGCCCGAGCCAGCTTCTCTGGCTCTGCTGGGCATTGGCCTTGCCGGCCTGGGCGCCATGCGCCGCCGCAAGACTGCCTGATCTGGCTTGTCTGCAGCAAACAAAACGGCGACCGGAAGGTCGCCGTTTTGTTTTTACCCAATCCACTGGCCAATACCGGTTAACGCAAATATCCTTCATGTTCCAGCTTGAGCAGGATTTGCTGCACGGCTTCGTCA
The DNA here is from genome assembly GCA_019911765.1 of Thiobacillus sp. Lineage (GTDB taxonomy): Bacteria > Pseudomonadota > Gammaproteobacteria > Burkholderiales > Thiobacillaceae > Thiobacillus. The sequence goes on along the minus strand of JAIOJU010000237.1, from coordinate 3,862 downwards.
ATGTTCCGGCCGGTCGTATCGATCGCCAGTTCCGGGTTTTCCGGAATTTCATAAGGGTCGGAAACACCTGTGAATTCCGGGATCAGACCCGCGCGAGCCTTGGCGTAAAGGCCTTTTCGGTCACGTGATTCGCACGTAGCGATGGGCGTGGCGACGTGGATTTCAACGAATCCGCCAACTGCTTCGATCATGGCCCGAACATCGCGTCGAGTCTGATGATAGGGGGCGATCGGGGCGCAGATGGCGATGCCACGATTTTTGGTGATTTCAGAAGCGACGAAACCAATCCGCCGCACGTTGACATCACGATGCGCCTTGGAAAACCCCAACTCAGATGAAAGATGGCGGCGCACGATATCGCCATCGAGCAAAGTAACGCAACGCCCTCCCACTTCCATCAAGCGCGCCGCCAAGGCTCGTGCCAGCGTGGATTTTCCCGCACCCGACAACCCTGTAAAAAATACGGTGAAGCCCTGCTGTTCGCGCGGCGGACTTTGCCGCTGCAATTCAGCCAGCACTTCCGGAAAACTGTACCAATCCGGGATTTTCAAGCCTGCCCTCATTCTGCGCTTGAACTCCTCCCCGCTCAGGGTGAGCAGTCGGGCACCGGTTGGAGCCTCGGACTCGGGCAAATGCTCGGCCCGGTCATCCACATACACCATGCGCGGATAGGCAATAAGCTGTACGCCAACCTTGGCGGCCAATTCAACCACCGGTAAATCCGTATGCGTTTGAGCCAAATCTTCTCCGCGCCGACAACTACCCTCCAATTGATGTTCACCACCCGCGATCAACAAGCCACAGCCGTAATTACGCGCCACAATGGCGCGCAGCAACAGTGCATGCACACTGGCCTCGCGAGGCGGTGCCGGAAGAATTGACAGCTGCGTTGAAGCCGCAGGAAAACGTTCGCGAATGGCGATAAAGCTGCGCACCAGTCCAAAATATGCAGGGGCATCGGTAATATCGCCGCCCGCCTGCGGATGGAGAAGCAGATTGGCTTCATTTTCAATCGCGCTTTTCAGACAAAATTCGAATTGCGCACGGTGCATTGGCTGACGGGCTTGCCAGGCCACCACGCGGTGCCAGCCACGGCGCAAGAATAAGGCACGCAACTCGGCGGGCGTAGCACGCAGGCTGGAAAAATCGGGGTGCGGCGGCAAGGCCACGCCCTCGATTGAACCACCCAGTTTCCTGATGCCCCCCTCCTCCCAGGCATCGCTCACCGTCAATACGGCGAGCATGTAGCCTTCGCCGTCCCGCAGGGCCACGCGGTCGCCGCACTTCAATTCGGCCGCAACTTTTTGCCGACTGGAAAGGGCAATGGGAAGCGGCCAGAAAGTCCCGTCATCCAACTGCTGGTCTGCCTCGACGCGCGCGCATTGCGATTGCGTCATGAAGCCCGTCAGCGGCGAATACGCACCTGTCATCAACATTTCCAGCATGCACTGCTGCTGCCAGTCGAGATCCAGCGACGGAAGATCGAAGGCTTCCTGTTTCAATGCATCGGATTTTTCAGGGTCGATCAAATCGACGAGAATGCCACCATAGGGTTCGATCAGTTGATTCACCATTCAGCTCCGGTGCGAAACCACATTGGAAAAAACATCAAAAAACAAAGTGCCGAACCGTCCAAGCTCGGACTCAGGCAAATGATTGATGCCTGCGGCGCCCTTACGCCCCCCACCCGTGTCGAACTGAGTGCACAATTCGTCTGCTCCCGACTTGGCTGCCAGTGGTGCACGCACACTCACCACATAGCCGCCTTCCGGTTTGGCAGTGAGTACGGCATGCGCCTGCATGGGTGACTCGACAGCGAGTTGATTGCCAAATACGCCGGAAATCCGCCGTGCCCATTTTTCTGCCGGCAGCATGAATATCCGTCCTGCGCCACGCGATTCCGTCGCGTCCACGGCCACTGCGCGCGCCATATCGTTCTGATAACCGGATTTCAGGACTTGATAGGCTGGTGACGCGTCGATAAATGCGAAAGGATCGGCAAACGGTTGCAGCTGGCGATACAAGTCTGCCGGGTCAAAAAACAGGTCTTCGAGTGTTTCACCGTAGCCGTTGTAGTTGAGGCATTCACCCAGGGACTGGAGTTGTCCCAGTTGATCCACAGACAGATTGAGCGGTACAGCGGCCAGCTTTGCGGCATCGGCCAGATTGTCGCCAAACGCTGCGGTAACGGCCCACAGTAGATGCTGGCCCTGCAGATGCTGGCTCACCAGCAGGCTGGTGCAGACGTTGGCATCGGTATCGATATGCGGCTCGAAATGCGGATGAACCGGGATATCGCCCGGCTGATGGTGATCAAAGTAGCGCACCTGCACACCCGCCTCAAGCAGCTTGTCGAGTGCCTCACGATTTTTGGACAAGGCGACATCCAGCACCGTAACCTGATCCCCCGCCATGGCTTTAACCCGCTTGAGCAGGCTGATATCGCGCTTGGGGCCGGTGATCAATGTGGAATCGAGCGGATGGGCGAGGCGCAATTGGTGCAGTGCACATATACCGTCGGCATCGCCGTTGAAAACATCAATGTGGTGCATGATTTATTGGAGTAGGTGTGTGTTGCGCATCACGGAAGTAAGGCCATTGTATGAATGCAAGCGCGCCTATGGCAAGCACGTACACCACACTGTAACGCAACCAGATGACAGATTGCGAGGCGTAATGCTGTCGATCGGTACTCAGCAGGAACTGAAGCGCAGAGAATTGCTGGCCATATTTTTCGATCTCGCCGGCCAAACCGAGATACAAAAGCAGCGCACTCAAAGGCAATGATATGGCCACGCCAATCCACCGCACGTTACGGAATGCAGCCGGTATGGGCGATGCCAGCCAGGCCGCAGCAAGAAACAGGGTGTAAAACCAGGCGCATAATGCGGTAAAACCCAGCAGTTGCGGAATAGCGATCAATTCAATCAGGTTGTCGCTGGCCGCCTGCGCCACCACCCCCCAATACGCCAACCCCAAAATCGGCAGCACAATCCAGAAGTGCATCCCACTCAACCTCAGTCCACGCCAGCGACGAACCGTTTGCGCAGCCGCATAGAGCATGACACCCGGCCAGGCAGCCAACACGATCCAGCGCAGTCCGGTCTCCCACTTCCACGGCCAGTGCAAAACAGGACTTCCGACGAGATCATGCAGACTTTCATCAGGCACTGCAGCATTCAACAAGAGAAATGTGCACGCACCATACACCAGCAATCCAAGGGGCAACTGCACCAGACGGACGCGACCGGACACCCGTCGCCGTGCCAGCCAGACCGGCCATGCTGCCAGCCAGTAAACCGTTAGCGCAAGCAACAACGCAGACAGCCAGGCTGTTTCACGTAGCAGCAATTCACGTACGTTGTAAGGAACAAAGGGGGCATGCGTCGCGGTCCAGAACAGGAGTGCCAACCCGCCCCAAACCAGCGGGAAATGCCAGCGCAATTGAATGGATCGGAATGAATGCGGCGCCACTTTGCCGGCAGCTTCCTGCAGCGGCATCACGCTGCGTGGCGCGCTGAGCACCCGGCGCACCACGCCATAGCCTGCCAGCCCGCCCAGCCAGGCCAATAGCCAGTCGGTCGTGTCAGCGATTTTTTCCGGCAGCATCACCTGCCCCAGTTCAATGACAGCCGGCATCAGCACCAGAATCAGCATGGCAAGCACAAATGATGGACTCCGCCAGCGCCAGGGCTGACGCGTCACACCCCACGCCAGCATGGCCCCCAGGGGCGCAAAAAACAGGGTCTTGCGCAACACTTCAGTGATCGCCCGATATTCGGTGCCGAAGTAATACACTTCGAATGGAACCCGATAGATAAAATCAAGGCGACTTTTGATGAAAGCACCATCCGTCCGGAAT
>JAIOJU010000236.1 GCA_019911765.1 Thiobacillus sp. | reverse complement strand
GTCTCGGCATCGCCGTTTTTCTTTTTCCGGTAGGCCTCGACATAAGCCGGTTTGCCCATGCGGTCGGAAAAACTGTCGGCACCCGGCATGACATCCTTGCACGGAACATAGGCGCAGAGATCCGGATCAGTCGACAACTCTACCGGCAGCGGCGCTTCATAGGCTGCAGCCGATTCAGTGGCTGTGGCCAGCCCGCTGAAACAGAGAAGAAAAAGGGTCGCCAGGGAACGAACGAGGAGGGCGGAAGAGAATTTCATGATGGACCCGCAACAAATATACAAAACGGCGTCGGGAATTACCGAGATTACCGCCGATCTAGCGCAATCATTATAGCGCTGGATCTTTCCGCCCAGATTGACCTGACAGATCGCGAGCGGGCAAATCAAATCGCCCCTCTCGTTTTTGGGCGAGAGGGGCGATGACACTACATTACCTACAGACCTGCTTAAGCCTCAACAATCATGCGGGTGCGCATTTCCAGGTGCAGGGCGTGACAGAAGTGGGTGCAGTAACACCAGTAGACACCTGGCTTGTCGGCAATGAACGTGACCGACTTGGTCTCCTGCGGATTGACGATGAAGTTGATGTCGTACTTCGGCATCGCGAAACCGTGGGTCAGGTCTTCCACCTTGTCGTGATTGGTCAGGATCAGGGTGACTTCATCGCCCTTCTTGATCTTGAACTCGCGCATGCTGAAGGCAGGTGCCTGGCTGGTGAGCTTGACGGTCACCTTCTTGCCGTTGCGGAAGACGCCCGATTCCTTGGGGTCCTTCACTGCGTTCGGGAACTCGTTCATGTCATAGATCTGGCGCGTCTTGATGATGTCGCGACGGACGATGATCGAGTCGTGTGGCTCGGAGAGCACTGAGTGGTCGTGCACCAGCTTCATCTTGTCGCCGCTGATATCGATCAACTGTGCAGTCTCGCAGTGGAGCGGGCCCACGGGCAGGAAGCGGTCCTTGGAGAACTTGTTGTCCGAGTTGAAGAAGCGGCCATCCGATTCCTTGGTTTCACCCATGGAGGTGAAGCCGTGGCCCGGCTGGTAATGCACGTCGATACGGTCGACCACGGCCTTGGCGGTCTTGTCGCCCTTGAACGCCTTGATCGCGGCTTCCACGTTCCACTTCACGATCTGGCTGTCGAGGAACAGCGTGGTGTAGGCATTGCCCTTGTTGTCGAAGCCGGTGTGCAGCGGGCCCAGACCGATTTCGGGTTCTGCGACCACAGCATCGCGCGCGTTGGGCAGTTCGCCGTCGAACCATTTCAGCACCAGGGCATGCTCGATCACCGAAGCGGTGGGCGAAAGCTTGCCCGAGCAGGCGTAATACTTGCCGTCCGGGCTGACGTTCACGCCGTGCGGGTTCTTAGGGATTGGCACGTAACAGGTCAGCGCGGTTTTCGGATCCTTGTTGGATTCACGTCTGCCATCCACCACGGGCACCTTGGAGCTGCCGATGGTGGTGAACTTGCCGGCCTTGACGGCTTCTTCGACACGGGCCACGTTGAAGAACAGGCAGGCGTCCATCTCGGCTGCCATCATGTCTTCGTAATGGATGCCCATCTCGATGTTGTACTGGTTGGTACAGGTCAGCTTGCCGTCGTAGGAGGTCGCCACCAGATCGCAGTTGCCGTCGATCAGAACCTGCCAGCGCACGTCCATGGTGTTGGAGTCGATGCAGGTGAACAGCGATTTGTACTTGCTGCCATCTTCCATGTCGCGCCCGTCGTTGGGCAGCGGAATCGAGAACTCGGCGCCGCAGAACACGCGGGTGGTGTGGTTGATGCTGGCATCGACCGGATCACGCTTGTCGGTGAAGGTGCCGTGAAAACCCTGGATGTTGGGGATTTCGGTGATCTTGTCGCATTCCATGGTGTCCATGCGGATGCGGGCCAGACGGCCATGAATCTTGTCGTTCACGAACATGTACTTGCCGTCGTAGGTGCCGTCGGTGTAGGACTGGTGTACGTGATGGGTGTCGCCGGTGGAGTATTTCAGGGAGCCATCGGGCTTGGTGCCGATGATGGCCCTGGATTCGTTGGTGATGCCCCAGCCCACCAGGTTGTCCGTGTTGAAGACCGGAATGCTCTTCAACTGGCGACCGGACGGCAGGCCGTAGATGCGCACATCGCCGGAATGGCCGCCGCTGGAAAACGAGTAGTATTCATCGAGCTGGCCAGGCGCCACCTCGTAGGGGCTGTGTGCGGTTGCCTCGGCGCTCGCGCCCGGAGCAGCTGCCGTGGGAGCCGATTCCTTGTTGCAGGCAGACAGGCCCACCGAAAGTCCAACACCGGAGAGACCCACCAGTGCGGTGGTGTTCAGAAACTTTCTGCGACCGAGGTCGAGTTGCGCGTCGGGTGTTTTGATGTCGTCCTGATTCATGATTGCCTGGCTCCCTGTGTAAAATTGATTGCTGCCTATCGATTCGCGAAAAAACCTGTGACAACCCGAATCGGAATCGCTCTAAAAAGACTGGTCTGACCGGTCTGTGGAAACTGCCTGTCACTGCGACAATTTGCCATGCGACAATCCGCCGCACTCGAACTCTAGCAAAACAAAAAAAGACAAGCAAATCTATTGATCCCGGCCAGGGAGGGCAACGAGGCTTTAATGTATGCGCACCACTATCCTGGCTTGACAGGGCGGACTGTTGTTGGCTTTCTGTTTCAAGGGGTTAGAGTTGAGTTATCAGCCGTTTGCAACCCTGAACCCGGAGCGTGACACATTAGAGGTATTCCCAAATATTTCTGGCGAGCTATTCTGGCCACGAGGCGAAATGAAAGAAAAACGCGGATTTCTGCAGCATTCACTGCTACTCAAGCTGGGCGGGGCACTGGCACTCATAGCCGGCTTCGCCGTGCTTGGCATGGTCAGCTCGGCCATCATCGCCGAGTCGGTCCAGGGCAGCGGCGAAGCAATCAATCTGGCGGGCAGCCTGCGCATGCAGACTTACAAGATGACCAGCCTTGCGTTATCGGCACGCATGCCGGGCGGCGGCGAGATTGCGGCCCCGTTGCGCAAGGCTGTCGATACGTTCGATGCCACCCTCCAGGACACACGCATTACGTCAATGATGACGAAGCGGACGGAAACACTCTTGTCTGGCAGCTATGCGACGGTTAGTGATGCCTGGAACAAGCGGATCAAGCCTGGCTTTCTTGAAGAGGCCGGAAGCGGTTCTTCTGTCGGGACAAGCAGCATGCCTCTGATCGAAGAGATCGGGGTATTTGTCGAGCAGATCAACGATCTGGTCAAGCAGATCGAACGCGACACCGAGGCCAAGATCCTGGTGTTGCGCATGGTGTTGGGTGTGGCCTTGCTGATGACCTTGCTGGTCGGCGCACTCACCCTGTATCTGGCGCGCAACGATTTGATCCTGCCGTTGCGTGACCTGCTCAAGTTTGCCGCCAATGTCGGGCGCGGCAACCTGGCGACGCGTACCGAGCACACGGGTAGTGACGAACTGGGACGTCTGGGGCAGGCCTTCAATCACATGGCGGAAGATCTTTCCAAGCTGTACCAAAACCTGGAAGTCCGCGTCGATGAAAAAACCGCCGAACTGACCATCGCCAATCGTTCGCTGGAACTGCTCTACCATTCCATCGCCCGGCTCTATAACGGACCGGTAGCACCGGATGCCTATGCCATCCTGCTCAAGGATCTGGAGACCGTTCTGGGCGTGGGGCATGGTCTGGCCTGCATGGTGGAAACCGGCGACGCGCGAGCGCGGGTGATTGCCAGCACGCTGCGTCCGGAGAACGGCGATGCGGACATGTGCGGCCTGATGAACTGCACTGAATGTCTGGCACATGTTTCGCAGGACGTCTATGCGCTTCAGGATGGGCGGCATATCCTGTCGCTTCCGCTCAAGGATACCGAGCAGCAATATGGTGTGCTGCAACTGGAAATGCCGCCCGGCAAGGAACTGATGCCGTGGCAGTCACAATTGCTGGAGGCACTGTCGCGCCATATCGGCATTGCGATCGGCACCGCGCGCCGCACCGAGCAGAGCCGACGGCTGTCGCTGCTGGAAGAACGTGCTGCACTGGCGCGCGAGTTGCATGACTCGCTGGCGCAGTCGCTCGCCTACATGAAAATCCAGGTCAGTCGCATGAAACCCCTGATCGACAACCCTCAGCGTGGTGACGAGGCGAAGGAGGTGCTGGAGGAATTGCGCGAAGGCCTCAACAGCGCCTATCGTCAGCTACGCGAGTTGTTGACCACGTTCCGGCTGCGTATTGAAGGCGAAGGCTTGAGTGCCGCACTGCACACCACCGTATCCGAATTCAGCCGTCGCGGGGATATTCCGATTACGCTGGATGTTGATCTGGTGGGCTGCAAGCTGAGCCCAAACGAGGAAATCCATGCGCTGCAAATCGTGCGTGAGGCCTTGTCCAACGTGCTGAATCATGCGCAGGCGCATCATGCCAACGTGAGTGTGAACCATGAAAGCGATGGCTCGGTTGTGGCCACGATCACCGACGACGGAATCGGCATTCATGAAGCCGCTGGCGCACACCATTACGGCATGACGATCATGGAGGAGCGGGCAAACAATCTGAGTGGTCAATTGACAGTCGAAAATCTGCCTGACGCGGGAACGCGCGTCACCCTGCGCTTCATGCCGGGCAGTCGGCGCGAGGCTGCCATACCTGTCCAATCCCAGCACGCAACTGTAAACACATGAACCAGACCGATCCCCAAAACATACTGGTCGTCGACGACCATCCCCTGTTTCGCAAGGGCGTGATCCAGCTGATCCAGGCCGAGCCGGCATTCCGCTTTGTCGGTGAAGCCGCCTGCGGAAAGGACGGCATCGCTCTGGCCCATCAGCTGCACCCGGACATGATCCTGCTCGACCTGAACATGAAGGACATGAGCGGCATCGACGTGCTGAAGGAAATCAAGGATGCCGAACTGGATTCCCGCGTCATCATGCTTACCGTGTCGGATCAGGCGGAAGACCTGATGGCCGCGCTGCAGGGCGGTGCCGATGGCTATCTGCTGAAGGACATGGAGCCGGAGGACCTGATGCGGCAACTGGGCGAGGCGGCACGCGGCAAGATCACCATCAGCGAAAGTCTGACGCAATTGCTGGTGACTTCGCTGCGCGAGAAAAACCGCCCCACCGGTCTGAATGAAGCAGGCCTGACCGATCAGGAAAGCCGTATTCTCGAACATCTGGTCGAAGGCAAGAGCAACAAGCTGATTGCCCGCGACATGGGGATAGCCGAAGGCACGGTGAAAGTGCACGTCAAGCACCTGCTGAAAAAGCTCAACCTGCGCTCGCGGCTGGAAGCCGCCGTGTGGGCGGACCGTTGCCGTCGCCAGGGAAATACCTGAAGACCATCTGACGCTGGCGTGCGGTCATTTTTACGAAGTTGACTATCTTTAGTGAAGAAGGTGGTCGTTTGTAAAAGGAGCACGACATGGCAATAGGCGAAATCTGTAACCGGGAGGTGGTGATCGCTGAAAAAGCGCTTTCGGTCAGGGAGGCGGCGCATTTGATGCGCAATCATCACGTTGGCGATCTGGTGGTGGTTGAAGAAAGGGGGGGGCGCAAGCATCCGGTCGGGATCGTTACCGATCGCGACATCGTGGTGGAAGTGGTGGCGCCCGGGGTGAATCCCGAAGCGCTGACGGTGGTCGACATCATGGGAGCGAAACTGGCCACGGTGCGCGAAAACGAGGGCGTATTCGAGGCGCTCCGCTACATGCGCAGCAAGGGCGTGCGTCGCATGCCGGTGGTGGATGGCGACGGCGGGCTGGTGGGCATCGTTACGCTGGATGATCTGCTGAGCCTGTTGGCAGAGGAAATGACCGAACTGGCCAAACTGGTGTCGCATGAGCGCCAGCGCGAGGCGACAGCCCGACCGTAGGCGGTCAGTGTTCCCGGACGTACTTCAAGACTTCATCCGCTGGTAGTGGCTTGCTGAAGAGAAAACCCTGCATGAAGTCGCACTGGTGATGGAGCAGGTAGTCGCGCTGGGCCCGGGTTTCAACGCCTTCTGCAATCACCTTCAGGCCGAGGTTGTGCGCCAGGGCCAGGGTGGCGGCACTGATTTCGGCATCACTCGGGTCGGTTTCAATATCGCGGACGAAAGTTCGGTCCAGCTTCAGCACCTGGATGGGGAGACGTTTGAGGTAGGCGAGGGAGGAATAGCCCGTACCGAAGTCGTCGATGGAGAGCTGGATGCCGATGGCGCGCAGGGATTGCAGTTGGTCGATGGCCCGTTCCGGGTTTTCCATGGCGACCGATTCGGTGATTTCCAGTTCAAGATCGCACCCCGCCAGGCCATGACGCTTCAAGGTCGCATCGACGGATTGCACCAGGCCAGGAGAACGCAGCTGTTGTGCCGAGAGGTTAACCGCCATGCGCAGGTCACCAATCCCTTCCGCCCGCCACGCGCTGAGTTGCCGGCAGGCTTCTTCCAGCACCCAGCTGCCCAGTGCCTCGATCAGGCCGGATACTTCCGCAATGGGGATGAATTTAAGCGGAGGAATGTCGCCAAGCAGCGGGTGACGCCAACGTGCCAGGGCCTCGACACCAAATATTTTTCCATCCTGGGCAGACACTTGCGGCTGGTAGTGCAGATGCAACTGGCCACTGCGCAAGGCCTGATGCAGGTCATTTTCCAGTCCCAGCCGTTCGCTGGCGGCAGCGTTTATTGTTTCGGTGAAATATTGGATGTTGTTCCGGCCGAGTTCCTTGGCGTGGTACATGGCAGTGTCGGCATTCTTCATCAGCGCCGGCCCATTCTCGCCATCACCTGGATAGACAGCGATACCGATGCTGGGAGTGGTATGCATTTCCCTGCCATCGAAGCGGTAGGGTTGGCCGAGCGAACGCAGGATCTTGTCGGCGAGGAGGGCCGCATCCATTTCATCCGTGATACGGGTAAGCACCACAATGAACTCGTCACCGCCCAGGCGTGCGACGATGTCGCTATCGCGCACGCTGTCCCGCAAGCGCCGGGCGACCTCGATCAGCAGCTGATCGCCGACATGATGGCCAAGCGTGTCGTTGATGGTCTTGAAGCGATCCATGTCGATGAACATCACCGCGACGCGTAGTTCATCGCGATGAGCGGAGAGAAGCGCCTGATCGAGACGATTCTCCAGGTTGTAGCGGTTGATCAAACCGGTGAGCGGGTCGTGATGGGCAAGATAATCGATGCGTGCCTCGTTTGCCTTGCGCTCGCTGATGTCGGAATAGCCGGCGATATAGAATACGTCTGTCCGGGCCGCATCGCGGATGGCGGAAATCGAGGCCCACATGGGATACACCTCCCCGGATTTTTTCCGGTCCCAAATCTCGCCGCTCCAATAGCCGTTCTCCCGCAGGCAGCGCCACATGTCCTCATACACGGCCTTGGGCGTTTTGCCGCTGCCCAGCATAGCAGGATTCCTGCCCTGGACTTCGTCGAGGCTGTACCCGGTCTGCGCGGTGAAGGCCGCGTTCACGTTGACGATGCAGTTGTGGCGATCCGAGATCAGCATGGCCTCGCCGCTGCTGTGGAAGGCGTTGGCATACTGGCGCAACTCTTCGGCGACGCTTTCAGCGTCTTTTCGTGACTTTTCCAGTTCACTGCGTCCGCGCGCAAGGTTCTGGACCATGTCACGCATCGCATTGGTCAGCTGCCCGACTTCGTCGGCTGCTTCTGAAACCAGGGGGGACGACAAGTCACCCCCGGAAATTCTCTGCGACCACCCCAGCAGATTGCCAATCCGCACGCTGGCCCGCCGCGACACGTAAAAGG
>JAIOJU010000235.1 GCA_019911765.1 Thiobacillus sp. | reverse complement strand
ATAAAAAACGGAGCTCTTGAGCTCCGTTTTTTATTGCCGGGATGGGCTGGTTATTTCTTTTTCGTAATCATGTCGTGAATGATCGGTGCCAGGATCAGTTCCATGGCAAACCCCATCTTGGCGCCAGGCACCACGATGGTGTTGCGGCGTGACATGAAGGAGTTGGGGATCATGTTCAGCAGATAAGGGAAATCCACGCCCTTGGGTTCGCGGAAGCGGATCACGATGAAGCTTTCGTCCGGCGTGGGAATGTCGCGCGAGATGAAGGGGTTGGACGTGTCGACAGTGGATACGCGCTGGAAGTTGATGTCGGTGCGCGAGAACTGTGGGGTCACGTAATTCACATAATCCGGCATGCGGCGCAGGATGGTGTCGACGATGACGTCGGCCGAATAGCCGCGCTCGGCGCTGTCACGGTGAATTTTCTGGATCCATTCCAGGTTGACGATGGGCACCACGCCAATACCGAGGTCAACGTGCTGGGCAACGTCGACTTTGTCGGTTTTGATCAGGCCGTGCAGGCCTTCGTAAAACAGCACGTCGGAACCGCTGGGCACGTCTTCCCACGGGGTGAACTCACCGGGGTTGAGGCTGGTTTTGAGGCGCTCGTTGTGCTCGGCAGCCTCTTCGTCGCTGTGGATGTAGTAGCGCTTCTTGCCGCCACCGGTCTTGCCGTAGGTTTCGAACAGCTCGGCCAGTTTGTCGAAGTGGTTGGACTGCGGGCCAAAGTGGCTGAACGTCATGTTGCCTTCGGCTTCGGCCTTTTTGACGGCTGCCTTGAAGTCGACGCGGGACAGACTGTGGAAGCTGTCGCCTTCGATCACGGCGGCGTTGATCTTTTCGCGGAAGAAAATGTGTTCAAACGCGCGCTTGACGGTGGTGGTGCCGGCGCCGGATGAACCCGTGACCGCAATGACGGGATGCTTCTTGGACATGCTGGGACTCCCTGAAGAAGTAGAAATGAATGCGAAACCGATGCATTTTACCCGGCCCGGGCGGGGATTGTCACCCGGCAGGCAAGCCCCGCCGGCATGTCACATGGCGAACTCGAGCCGTTCCTCGACTTTTTTCAATGCGGTGGCGGCACAGGCGGCATCTTTCTCGCCACCCGGTGCGCCCGACACGCCCACCGCGCCAATCAGGCTGCCGGCGGCGCGGATAGGCAATGCGCCGTCCATCACGATCAGGCCGGCCATGTGATTGAGCTCCGGGCGGATGTCGCCACGTGCCGCGCGAAACTCACCCGAGTCGATGCCCGACATGATGGTCATGCCGGCCTTGCGTTCGGCGATTTCCAGCGTGTGGCGCGCAGACAGCGTGTCACGCAAGGCCGCCTGCACGTTGCCGGCGCGGTCGAGCACCACGGCCGAGACGTTGTAGCCATTCTGGCGGCAGGCTTCGACTGCGCCCATGGCGATATCGCGTGCCAGTTCCAGGCCGATCTGCTTGACCGGCAAGAGGTCGGGCTGGGCCGCCACGGCGTTCAGGGAAATGGCGGTAAGCGATGCGGCGAGCAGGGAAAGTGGGGTCGGTGTTTTCATGGAGTCTCCTCTGTGTTGATGAAGGGTGAATCGGCCAGGCGGGGTGTCTGTCTTCGATAGCATAGGAAATCCTGGTTACGGACAGAAGGGGACGAATGAACCATGCGCCGGTGCGGGGACGGGGCGGCAGGGCAGACGGGTATAATCGCCGCCTTGATTTAATGCGGCTGTTGCGATGCAAGAAAAATACCTCCCCCCGGAAATTGAGTCCGCCGCGCAGGCCCAGTGGGCCTCCAAACAGGTTTACCGTGCGGCCGAGGCATCGGACCGACCCAAATACTATTGCCTGTCGATGTTTCCCTATCCATCGGGGAAACTGCACATGGGCCACGTGCGCAATTACACCATTGGCGATGTGCTGGCGCGCTACCATGCCCTGCGCGGGTTCAACGTGATGCAGCCGATGGGCTGGGACGCCTTCGGCCTGCCGGCGGAAAACGCGGCGATTGCCAACAACGTGCCACCGGCCGCCTGGACCTACGCCAACATCGACCACATGCGCACCCAGCTGCAGGCACTGGGTTTCGCCATCGACTGGTCGCGCGAACTGGCCACCTGCAAGCCCGACTACTACCGCTGGGAGCAGTGGCTGTTCACCCGCCTGTTCGAAAAGGGCGTGATCTACAAGAAGATGGCGACGGTCAACTGGGACCCGGTCGACCAGACCGTGCTGGCCAACGAGCAGGTGATCGAGGGGCGCGGCTGGCGCTCCGGTGCACTGGTCGAAAAGCGCGACATCCCGATGTATTTCTTCCGCATCACCCAGTACGCCGACGAGCTTCTGAGCGGGCTGGATACCCTGCCGGGCTGGCCGGAGCGGGTGAAAACCATGCAGGCCAACTGGATCGGCAAGAGCGTGGGCGTGCGCTTCGCTTTCAAAATCCCCGCCACAGGCGACCAGGCCACCCCTCACCCC
>JAIOJU010000234.1 GCA_019911765.1 Thiobacillus sp. | reverse complement strand
TGCTATGGCATTTCATCGGACCGATACAGAGCAACAAGACCCGCGCCATCGCCGAAAATTTCAGCTGGGTACACAGTGTCGACCGCCTGAAAATTGCCGAACGCCTGTCCGCGCAGCGCCCCGCCGATTTGCCGCCACTGCAGGTATGCATCGAACTCAACGTCAGTGGTGAGGCCAGCAAGGGCGGGGTAGCCCTGGCGGATCTGCCGGCGCTGGCCGATGCCGTGGCAGGGTTGCCACGGTTGCAGCTGCGCGGCCTGATGGCGATCCCGGCACCGGTGTCTGACGGGGCGGAGCAGCGCGCTGCCTTTCGGCAGGTGCGCGAGGCGTTCGAGGGATTGAATGCGCGCGGACACGTGCTCGATACGCTGTCGATGGGGATGTCATCGGATCTGGAAGCAGCCATACTGGAAGGCGCAACGATTGTGCGCGTTGGAACGGCACTATTTGGTGAAAGGAACACTACACATGCATAAAGTCAGTTTTATCGGAGGCGGCAATATGGCCGCCGCCATCATCGGCGGCCTGATTGCCAGCGGCACCTCGCCCACCGACATCGAGGTGGTGGAAATCAATGCCGATGCGCGTGCCCTGCTGGCCGCCCGGTTTGGCGTGGTGACGCAGTCGGATGTGTCGCAGGCAAGGCTGCATGCCCTGATCGTGCTGGCGGTGAAGCCCCAGACCCTGCCTGAAGCGTCGGCTGCACTGGCATCGCGCCTCAAGGGCCAGCTGGTGGTTTCAATTGCCGCCGGGGTGCGGGTGGCCGACCTCGCCCGCTGGCTGGGAGGGTATGAACGGATCGTGCGTGCCATGCCGAATACGCCGGCGCTGGTGCAGGCCGGGATTACCGGTTTGTTCGCCCCGCCTGCCGTCAGCAGCGACGCACGTTCACAGGCCGAAGCGGTGATGCGTGCCGTCGGTGGTGTCGTGTGGGTGGGCGATGAACCGATGCTGGACGGCGTCACCGCCGTGTCGGGAAGCGGCCCGGCCTATGTGTTCTATTGCATCGAGTCGCTGGAGGCGGCCGCCGTGGCGCAGGGCCTGCCATTGGCCACAGCCCGTCAGCTGGCGTTGCAAACCTTTTTTGGCGCCGCCAAGCTGGCATTGGAATCGAGCGAGGAGCCAGCCGTGCTGCGGCAGCGCGTGACATCCAAGGGCGGTACCACCGAGCGGGGCGTGGCCGCGCTGGAAACGGCGGACCTCAAGCATGCCTTTGAGCAGGCAGTGGCGGCAGCCAGCCGCCGCAGCGCCGAGCTGGGCGACGAACTGGGGCGGCTGGCATGATTGCAGGGGCGCTGGGCTTTCTGCTGCAGACGCTGGGCAACCTGTTCGTGATCGCCGTGTTGCTGCGTTTCATGATGCAGCTGTTCAGGGTGCCGTTCCGCAATCCCTTTGCCCAGTTCATCGTGGCCATCACCGATTTCGCGGTCAAACCGCTGCGCCGGGTGGTGCCGGGCCTGCTCGGTCTGGACTTGGCGTGCCTGTTATTGGCCTGGCTGGTTGAACTGGTGGTGGTGACGGCGGGATACTGGCTGGACGGCTTTCCGTTTGCGCTGGCCGGGGCCCAGGTATGGCCGGTGATGATGGGGCTGGCGGTCGTGCGCCTGTTGAGCCTGACGGTTTACATGGTCATTGGCCTCACGCTGGTACGCGCCGTGCTGTCGTGGGTCAACACGAACACGCCGCTGATGCCGGTGATCTACGAGCTGACCGAGCCTTTCCTGCGGCCATTGCGGCGGATCGTACCCATGGTGTCGAATGTCGACCTGACCCCGCTGGTGCTGTTCATCCTGTGCCAGCTGGTCCTGATGGTGCCGATTCTGGCGCTGGAACGGGCGCTGCTTGGATCACTCTGATCCCAATACTGTTCGGTTAGGCCGTTCGTGGTGAGCTTGTCGAACCACCTGTCGCGACCCAAAGCCCTTCGACAAGCTCAGGGCGAACGGATCGAGGTTAAGTGAACAGTATTGGCTCTGATCCGCCCGTCTGGGCACATCGCCATGGCCCGGACTGGCTGCTGGAATTGCACGTACAGCCGGGCGCCAAATTCACGGCCGTGGTGGGTGAGCACGGGGGGCGGCTCAAGCTAAAGATTTCCGCGCCAGCAGTCGATAACAAGGCGAATACGTTTCTGCTGACATGGCTCGCCACGCAACTGGGAGTACCGAAATCATCGGTGCAACTGGTGCGTGGCGAAACCGCGCGGCAGAAAACGGTGTTGGTGCGCGGGGTTGCGTGCCCCTGGCTGGATATCGAGAACAACGGAAAGACATGAGTATTCACCTCGAACAGGAAGTTGCCGATTTCAGCGAGCGGCGCATGCGGCTGGCAACCGCGATGACCGACTACGCCGACTGGCTCGATCGCCAGCATGGTATCGATGCCGAGCGCACCCTGCGTCTGGCCGACACCGCCGCCACCCTGCGCCAGGACAAGCTGGTCGTGGCTTTTGTGGCCGAGTTTTCGCGCGGCAAGACCGAACTCATCAACGCCCTGTTTTTTGCCGACCATGGCCAGCGGCTCCTGCCGTCCGATGCCGGGCGTACCACCATGTGCCCGACCGAGCTGTCCTACACTCCGGACGAAGCCCCCAGCCTGAGCCTGCTGCCCATTGAGTCGCGCCGCCGCGGCGAATCGCTGGCGCAGCTCAAGCACATGCCGATCGAGTGGTGCCGGATCACGCTTGATCCAACCGACCCGAACCAGTTGCGCGACAACCTGAAGAAGCTCACCGAAACCAAATCCATGCTGGCCGTGGACGCCATCGAGATGGGACTGTGGAACGGCGAGGATCCCGGCGAACGCTATCAGCTGCGTGCCGATGGCACGGTCGATGTGCCTGCCTGGCGCTATGCCATGGTCAATTACCCGCATCCCATGTTGCAGGCGGGATTGACGATACTGGACACGCCCGGACTCAACGCACTGGGTGCGGAGCCTGAGCTGACGCTGTCCGTGATTCCCAATGCCCATGCCGTGATTTTCCTGCTGGCCTCCGATACCGGGGTGACGCGCTCGGACCTGGAGATCTGGCAAAAGCATGTCCATCGCCATGTCAACTACCATGTGGCAGTGCTGAACAAGATCGACATGCTGTGGGATGAACTCAAGAATGATTCCGAGGTGCATGCCACCATCGAGCGGCAAGCCGAGGAAACCGCGCGCGTACTGAAGCTGCCGCGCAGCCGGGTGTTTGCGGTGTCAGCGCAGAAGGCGCTGACCGCGAAAATCCGGGACGATGCAGAACTGCGCGTGCGTTCGGGCATTGACTCGATCGAATACCTGCTGGCGCATCAGGTGATTCCGGCACGGCGCGACATGCTCTATCACGCGGTCAGTCGCGAAGTGTCCACCCTGCTGGAAGAGAGCCGGATCGACATGTCGGAACGCATCAAGCGCAGCAGTGACGAGTTGATCCAGTTGACCCAGCTGTCGGGCAAGAATCGCGAACTGATCGAGCAGACGCGCGCGGCCCTGCAGCGTGAGAAGGACAGTTACGATGCCACCGCGGATCAGTTCCGCGCCACCCGGAAAATGCTGAAAGCACAGGGCGAGCATCTGCTGTCGCACATGTCGGAAGCCACGCTCAACACCATACTGAGCAACGGGCGCGCGGCGATGGACGACAGCTGGACCACACGCGGCCTGACCAGCAGCATTCGCCAGCTGTGCGAGGAAATGAATGCCCGGTTTCAGCACGCGACCCAACTGGCCGACAACATGCTGGATGCGCTGGATCAGGCCTATATCCGTTTTCATCGCCTGCATAAACTGCCGAAAATGCAGGTGCCGCGGCTGGATCTGAGTGCATACCGCAATCGCCTGAATGCGGTGATGAACGAATCGGCCGCCTTCTGCAAGGATCCGGCCAACCTGTTGCTGGAAAAGAGGTTCATGATCCGGCGCTTTTACGCCAGCCTCGCCGAAGAGGCGCACAAGGCCTGCAAGCTGGCGCGAACGGAGGCGGAACGCTGGTTGCGCATTGCGCTTGACCCCATCATGACCCGTATCCGCGAACACAAGCAGTATCTCGACACGCGGCTGGAGAGCCTGCAACGCATACTGGGCAACATGGGCACGCTGCACAACCGCATGGCCCAGATCAAGGCCAATATCGGCAGCCTGCGCAACGAGAAGCTTGAACTGACACGGATTGCGGGACAGCTTGCCGTGTGACGCCTTTTCCGGTCCGGCTGCCCTGATTAAACCAGGGCGCTGAATCCTGACGGACCGGGTCAGCTATTGAGTCGACCCAGCAGGGTTATCGTTTTTTCCGGGTCGGTATTTTTCAGCAGGCGCTGCGTGATGGGCGCCAGCTCATCCAGATGCGACCTCAGGATCTGTTGCTTGACCTGCAACAGGCTGGCGGGCTGCATCGAAAACGTGCGCAAGCCCAACCCCAGCAGCAGACGGGTCAGCAGCGGTTCCCCCGCCATTTCACCACACACGGAAACCGGCTTGCCTGCCTTGTGCCCGGCGCGGATGGTGTGCTGCACGAGCTGCAGCACGGCCGGATGCAGGGGATCGTACAGATGCGCGACGCTGTCGTCGGCGCGGTCGATTGCCAGTGTGTACTGAATCAGGTCGTTGGTTCCGATCGACAAAAAGTCCAGATGATCGGCAAAAAACGCGGCTGACAGCGCAGCGGCAGGGACTTCGATCATGCCACCCACCTGAATGCCTTCGTCAAACTTCAGTCCATCCTTGCGCAGCGAAGCCTTGGCGTTGTCAATGTGCTGCAGGGTTTGCCTGAGTTCGACAAAGTTGGCCAGCATGGGGATGAGCATGCGCACCTGGCCGTGCTGCGAGGCACGCAGAATCGCCCGCAGCTGGGTGTGGAACAGGCCGGGTTCGACCAGGCACAGGCGGATGGCGCGCAGACCCAGCGCCGGATTGTCGGCCACCGTATGCCCCCATGGCGCCTGCTTGTCTGCGCCCAGGTCGAGTGTGCGGATGGTGACAGGCTTGCCATCCAGTGCTTCGGTTACTGCCCGGTAGGACGCATATTGTTCCTCCTCGGTGGGCAGGTCGCTGCGGTTCAGGAACAGGAATTCGCTGCGGAACAGGCCGATACCGTGCGCCCCCGCTGTTTTGACCGCATCCACGTCCTGCAGCAGTTCGATGTTTGCCATCAATTCGATCGGCGTGCCGTCGAGCGTCGCGGACTTGCTGGTTTTCAGGCGCTTCAGCTTGTCGGTGTCGATCAGCCATTGATTCTGCCGCAGCCGGTATTCGGTCAGAACGGACTCATCGGGGTTGACGATCACCACGCCATCGCGGCCGTCGACGATCAGCAGATCGTGATCGCGAATCAGGCCGCGTGCGTTATGCAAAGCCATCACGGATGGGATCGCCATGCTGCGCGCCAGAATCGCGGTGTGCGAGGTGGAGCCGCCCAGGTCCGTGACGAACGCAGCAAAATGCACGGTTTTGAACAGCGCCATGTCGGCAGGCGACAGTTCGTGCGCGACCAGAATGCGCTCGATATCGAAGTCGATATCCAGCGGCAAATGGCTGGGGTGTCCGGTCAGCGATTTCAGTACGCGCTGCACCACTTGCACGACGTCTTCCTGGCGGCTGCGCAGATAGGCATCGTCAATTTCCTCGAAACGCGCAACCAGGGCTTCCATTTGCTGGGCCAGCGCCCATTCGGCGTTGCACTGCGTTTCACGGATCAGGCGTTTGGGTTCCTCGGCGATCATCGAATCGCCGAGGAACATCAAATGCATGTCGAGGAAGGCGGAGAGTTCTGCCGGTGCGTTGGCCGGAATATTGTTGCGCAGGGTTTCGAGCTCGGCACGGGTGAACAGGATCGCCTCGTCAAAGCGGGCCAGTTCGTCAGGAATGTACTTGTGGTCGAGCATGTACTGCGGCACTTCGACCCGCGCGTGGGAGGCGATGTGCGCATAGCCGATGGCGATGCCGCCCGAAACCCCGATGCCGTGGAGGGAAAAGCTCATATCCTGGAAACCATGGTTGGACGCGTCCGATGGTGCGTCTGGGTGGGCGGCAACCGCGAAGCAAGGAGGCGGCAGGCCGGGGCCTGCAACGACGAGCGACAAAGGCTGGCGTCCGCCCGGGCGTGCCAGCGGGTGCGTAGCGGACTTGCCATGGCGCTGAGGCGGATCGAAGGTGAAAAACCAGTATTCATGCTGAGGTCCGGGGGCGACGAGTGGTCAACTGTGGTTTTCAGGATAAATCTTCTCCAAATCCGCTGGCGATCAGATCGGACAGGGTATCGATGGCTTCGATCTCGTCCTCGCCATCGGTTTCCAGTGTAATGATGCTGCCCTTGGCGGCAGCCAGCATCATCAGGCCCATGATGCTTTTGGCATTGATGCGGCGACCGTTGCGGGTCATGAACACCTGGCTCTTGAAGCCTGAGGCCACCTGGGTCAGCCTGGCGGACGGGCGCGCATGCAGCCCGAGCTTGTTGACGATTTCAACGTCCCGTTGCTGCATGGCACATGGTCTCGGAAATATGATTGATGCTGTTGCGCGCGCCTTCGACGATGCGTTCGATCAGTTGCGGCAGGGGCAGGGTGTCGCGATAGTTCAGCGCCTTCAGCAGCATGGGCAGGTTGACGCCCGATACGCCTTCGATGTGGCTGGGTTCGAGGATGCGGCACAGCGTATTGCTGGGGGTGGCGCCATAGATGTCGGTCAGCACCAGGATGCCGTCGCCTTCGTCCAGTTCGGTCAGGATGGCTTGCAAGACTTTCTGCCGTTCATCGGGATCGGCGTGGCCGATGAAATCCAGCGCAGCGAGACCGCGCGGCCGCTGTCCCAACACGTGGGTGGCGCATTCGATCAGGCTGTCGGGCAGCGAACCGTGGGCGACGATGAGAATACCTATCATGGTGCGGGGTGTCGGACCAAAAACAGCATTCTAACGCGCATATGCTGCGCGTTTCCCTCTCCCCAACCCTCCCCCGCTTACGGGAGAGGGAGCGAGCGTGGTGTCCAAACCGATCAACGAAGACGGGCCTTCATCGCAGGCGAGACGTGAATCCGGCCTGCGGCATCCACCGCCAGATAGTCGGCCACGCCCAGTTGGGCGGCGTGATCAGCCAGCCTGGTTGCGGCATCGATAAACAGCGGTTTCGACAAGGCATCCGAGCGCGTGCCCGCATGTTTGCCGCTTACCAGTACGGTCACCGATTGCATGCCGGTGGCGGGGGAGCCGGTGCGCGGGTCGATCAAGTGACTGTAGCGCTGCCCGGCAACCTCGAAGTAGCGCTGGTAGTCGCCCGAGGTGCCGATGGCTTCGCCGTCGTGCAGGTCCAGGGTGGCGAGCGTGCCCGGCTTGCGCGGGTGCTGGATGCCGACGCGCCAGGGGCGGTCGCCGTGCGAGCCGAGGGCGATCACGTTGCCGCCGATATTCACCAGCGCATGGTGGATGCCGCGGGCTTTCAGGATATCGACCGCCTCATCGAGCGCCCGCCCCTTGGCATAGCCGCCGAGATCCAGTTGCACTGCCGGGTTGCGGCTCCAGACCGTGTTGTCTTCAAACTGCAGACCGCCCATGCGCGGCGCCGCCCGCACCCGGCGTGCGATGGCGGCCGCATCCGGGACCCGGGCCTGCGGCGTGTCGGCATGAAAACCCCATAACGCAATCAATTCACCGATGGCAGGATTGAACAGATCACCCGACTGGATCGAGAGCGCCTGCGCGTCGCGCAGCATCGCCGCGAGTTCGGGCGTGACGGTTACGCGTTGACCCTGGGCCAGTCCGGTGTTGAGCCGTGACAGCTCGCTGGGCTGCCAGGCATGCAGCATGCGGTGCAATTCATCGAAGCGGGCCAGCACGGCGCTAACGGCTGCCTGGGCCTGTTCCCTGGGCGCGCCGTAGACGCTGACTTCCACCAGCGTGCCGAATACATAGGACTGCTGCTGGACCAGTGGTGGCGGACTGCAGGCAGTCAGCAGCCATAGCAGCAATAACCCCAGGCCATGTCGCGCGACATTCATGTGTGCGCCCTGCATCAGTAGTGAATGGTGGTTGAACAGTTGCGCTCTATCGCTGCGATGAACTGGGCTGCCACGTCATGTCCGGTCTGTGCGGTGATTTCCTGGAACCCGGTGGGGCTGGTGACATTGATCTCGGTGAGGCAGTTGCCGATCACATCGAGACCGGTCAGGAAAATGCCGTGCTCCCTGGCCCACGGGGCAATGGTTTCGGCGATATGAAGATCGCGTGCCGACAGCGGCTGCGCCCGCGCAGTGCCGCCCGCCGCGAGGTTGCCGCGGGTTTCGCCGGCCTTGGGAATGCGGGCCAGCGCCCACGGTACGACCGCGCCATCAATCAGCAGGATGCGCTTGTCGCCTTCGCTGATGGCGGGCAGGTAGCGTTGCGCCATGATGGCGCGCCGGCCATGGTGCGTCAGCGTTTCCAGAATGGCATTGCGGTTGAGGTCGGTCAGCGTCAATCGGAAAATGCCGCTGCCGCCCATCTCGGTCAGCGGCTTGACGATGATGTCGTGATGCTCGTCGAGAAAGGCGTTGATCACCGACGCGTCGGCGCTGACCTGCGTGGGCGTGATGAATTGCGGGAAGTTGAGGATGGCCAGCTTTTCGTTGAATTCACGCAGACATGCAGGCCGGTTCAGCACGCGTGCGCCATTGGTTTCAGCCACGTCCAGCAAGTGGGTGGCAAGCAGGTAATCGATGTCCACCGGCGGGTCGGTCCGCATCACCACGGCGTTGAATGCCTTCAGCGCGTAGTTCTCGGTGTGGGCAACGCGATACCAGTCGTCATCCGGCTTGATTTCCAGTGCCGAACAATTGGCGCGGACATAACCCTCCTGGATGGACAGCTGATGTGCTTCGGCCGTGTAGACGGCGTGGTCACGTGCCGCGGCCGCGCGCATCATCGCAACCGAACTGTCCTTGTGGGCTTTGAGGCTTGCCAGCGGGTCGATTATGAACAGCAGTTTCATGCGGTCTCGTTCAGGGCTTCATCGAGTTCAATGCTGGCGGCCAGCATGGCCAGCCGCGCAATCACGCCATACGCATAGAAGCGGTTGGGGCTGGCGTCGGGGTTGGCGCTGCGATCCGGCATCACGCAGGTGTCGTCGAAGGCCAGCGGCACGAAATGCATGCCCGGGCTGTTGAGGTTCTCGTCCGAGCCGCGGCCGGTGTGCACGCGGTAAAAGCCGCCCACCACGAAGTGGTCGAGCATGTAGACCACCGGCTCGGCGACCGCACCGTTGATGCTCTCGAACGTGTAGACACCTTCCTGGATCAGCACCTCGCTGAATGCGAGCCCTTCCTTGCCGACCGCCATCTTGTTGCGCTGCTTGCGGTTGAGTTCGCGCACGTCGTCCGGCGACTTCACGGTCATGATGCCCATGCCGTAGGTGCCGGCATCCGCCTTCACGATGACGAAGGGCGGCTGGTCGATGCCGTATTCGGTGTACTTGGCGCGAATCTTGTCGAGCATCTCGCCGACTTTTTCGGCCAGGCAGGCTTCACCCTGGCGTGCCTGGAAATCGATCTTGCCGCAGTGGTTGAAATAGGGATCGATCAGCCAGGGGTCGATGCCCACCAGTCGCGCGAATTCGCCGGCAACATGTTGATACGCGGCAAAGTGGCGCGACTTGCGGCGCGTCGCCCAGCCTCCGTGCAATGGCGGCATGATGGTCTGTTCAATGCCCTTCAGGATCTCGGGCACGCCGGCCGAGAGATCGTTGTTCAGCAACACCGCGCAGGGATCGAATCCTTCCAGCCCGATGCGATCGCCCTCGCGCACCAGCGGCTCCAGCGTGAGGCGTCCGCCTGCAGGCAACTCCAGCGTGGTGGGTTCGGTGATTTCGGGAATCAGGGTGCCGATGCGAACGATGAGGCCGGTCTGGCGCAGGATGTGCGCGAGCACCGCCACGTTCTGCAGATAAAACATGTTGCGCGTGTGATTCTCGGGGATGAGCAGCAAACGCTTGGCATCGGGGCAGATTTTTTCCACTGCGCCCATCGCCGCATGTATCGACAGCGACATGAAGGCCGGGTTGAGATTGTTGAAGCCGCCGGGGAACAGATTGGTGTCCACCGGCGCCAGCTTGAAGCCCGCGTTGCGGATGTCTACCGAGGTGTAAAACGGTGCGGATTGCTCCTTCCATTGCTGGCGAAACCAGTGCTCGATGGTCGGCTGCGAATCGAGCAGACGCTTTTCCAGTTCCAGTAACGGGCCGGTGAGTGCGGTAGTAAGGTAAGGGACCATAGAATAGGGGATTCCAAGAATGCTTTTATTTTAGGCCAAGCCGGATGTTTGACATTGTTTTGTTTCAACCCGAAATTCCGCCGAACACCGGCAATCTTATCCGCCTGGCAGCCAACACGGGCTGTCGCCTGCATCTGATCGAACCGATGGGTTTTGATCTCAGCGACAAACAGGTGGCGCGTGCCGGCCTGGATTATCACGACATGGCCTGCGTCCGGGTGCATGCGGACTGGGAAGCGGCCCGGCAGGCGTTGCCGGGCCGGCGCTGGTTCGCGCTGACCACCAAGGGCAGCACGCGGTATGCAGATATTTCTTTCCAGCCAGACGATGTGCTGTTGTTTGGCCCGGAATCGCGCGGCCTGCCACCCGAAATCCTCGCGGGGTTTGATGCGCAGCATCGCCTGCGCCTGCCGATGCTGCCGGGTTCACGCAGCATGAATTTGTCCAATGCCGTGAGTGTGGTCGTTTTCGAGGCATGGCGGCAGAACGGGTTTGCCGGCGGGGGATGATGGGCGCACAGCGGGTGTGCTGGGTGTGTGCGGCTTACCCAGGCGATGGATTTGATGCGCGTGGTCTTGGTTTGTTACCAACCCGGAAGAGCCATTCATCATCTCGATGGCCCTGCGGCAGGTTTCTGGGCGGAGCGGTCGCACAGGGAACGGACTGACTGAGTGCTTCTCGGCCTAAGGCGACGAAGGGGTTTTTGATTCGCTCCGTCCGCAGTGCGAACAGCACCGGACACTGGCTTGTCTGGGCAACGCGAACGGCTACCTTGATGTGTCAGTCGGCTGGACCCGGATCCATCGCGGAAGCTCGACCCAGTCGCGGTGAGCAGCTTAAGTTCGGCCAAAGCGACCCACATGCCTGAAACCAAAGGCGTCTAGTAAACTGAGGAAAATTCAAAGCAGCTGGTCCAAGAGTCAGGCAAAGCTGGGGTGGATCCAAAATCACAAAAGGGGGGTGGGAGCATGATTAAGCTTTATAAAAGCACCATCGGGAACGGTTCCATTGCTAAATTTGACGGCACTTCGTTCAGCTTTAAAACTGGCTTACTCGAACACGAAAGAATCGCGGCAAATCAAGTTCAAGCCATTGGGACGGTTAAGGGGTATTCGCCAGACACACCACGTTGGGTTGGGATATTGAAGAGTATTGGAGGAATCGCTCTCTTCCTATCGCTGACGATCTCAGGGTGGCTTGCCAATGTGGGCTTTTTGGCAGGCGGGGTAATTGGGGTGATATTGCTCTGGAAAGGTAGCATCCTGCTAGGGCTTGGCGCGCTTGTTCTTGGGGCAATTTCTCAATTGGTTTTTCCTGCTGTGATTTTATTTATTGTGGCTTCTGTCTCGGGGTTGTTCGCTGCTGCCTTAGGTGTGTTCGCAGGTATTGAACCCGAGGGTTATACAAGGTTTGTTTGCGTGTTCAAGGATGGCCGCGGTTTTCTTGGCGCCACAGACACAAACACATATTCGGCAATCTTAGCGGCAGGTCCTCGCACTGAAACGAGTTTTTCGGAAAATGCACTAACTGAACGCACTTAAGGTCCACAGCCGTGGCAGCATTAAGCGGTTAGCTCAAACGCAATGACGATTAAGAAATAATGCAGAGGAACAAATGGACAATAAGCAGCCGTTTGATGAAACAAAGGAGTTCGAGTTTACTGGGAATATGCCGAACATCATGGCGCATGATGAACATGCGTTGTACATGCTAGGCCCCTACACAGTGATGCTGTCAGAGAACTTACCCTCAATTGCAGAAAGCACGGAGGGAATTGAACTTCCTGAGAAATTCAAGATGCATTACAAATATGTGCTCACAGTAGTTACTGGACAAGGTTTTCGTCCAAGATTATTTGTAACGCTCGAAAGCTTTGGTGGTGGGCCATACATGATTGGCGCATTAACCTCTGGTGGTGCGCACTCCAATTATGGGATTTTCGATACGCAGAATTTGGATGCCTTTATTGAGAAGGGCTTCCCAATAGTCAAAGAACTTCTTGGCATTCATGATGAGCCGACTCGACTTGGAGCCCAAAATATTAACCAGCCCAAGAATAAAGACGCCCAAGTGCCCAGCACAAAGCCAAAGCATGTGCCAGCCAAATACCGTGGACAATTTGCCGTGCTGATTATTGTGGCTCTTTGCGTAGGCTCATTTTTGTTCTACTGGCATGACTACCGACCAACCCAGATACGTATTAAATGCGAAGAAGAGGCTGTCACGTTAGCCATGGAGACAATGCGGGAGCGAGCGAAAATGAATGAACTTATATGGGGAAGCGAGGCTGACAATGGCTTCTATCTTGTTTCTGACAAAGAGTCGCACTATAAGAGTTGCCTTCGCAAGAATGGCTTGGAGCAATAACTAACGCCCGGCATATGGCCACATCACAAAATCAATGCGGCAATGTTGATGCAGGCAGAGGGCTGGGGCAAGATGCGGGAATTGATTTTATGGGGCTTTTCTACAGTCTCGTTAGGCTTTTAGGAGAGAACCAGTGATGAAGAAAATTGTTGTTGCATTGTCTCTATTTGCAATTAGCTCTTCCGCCAGTGCAGACCTTGCTGACAAAATGGAGAAACTCGTTGGCTATACCATAGTCGCCTCGATGACAATCAAGTCCTGGTACAACGAGAGCAAAAACGAGGCCGAGGAAAACTTTAAGGGCTGTGATTATGGTCGCGTAATTGTTTTTACAAACAATAAAATCCTTAAATGCACGTCATATAATTACCAGTATGCCTATAGACCAACGGCAGTAATTCTGTCAGACGGATCTCAATTCAAAATGATCGTAGAAGACGAAATCTACGAGATGCAGCGCTAGAAAACCTAATAAATCATTCACTGGATTCCGCGCGTTTTCCTGGCCCTAACGTAAGGTATTCACTATGAAATTATTTGCCGCATTACGCGAAGACACTCAACAGGGCTGGGTTTGGTTGCAAGATGCAAACCTACCAGCTCGTGCCATCGTGAAAATCACAAACCACTCGAATGGCAAAGTCGTTTACTGCGAAGCACTGCAAATCGAAAGTAACTTTCTCCGTGCGTATAATCAACCCCCTCGAATCAGCATCGACAATCCACAGGTCACTCTTGTAATCAGCGGTTGGTATCGTGCTGCACTTGGTGGTCTATCTACCCAAGCAGAAGTTCCGCTAAACATAAAACCATCTAATTGTTGGTGGGGTAAATTCAAAGCCTGCACAGACCATCCACAAATAATTGTCCGGGTAGCCGCTTGGCTTGGTGCCATCGGGTTATTCCTCGGTATCGTTGGCTTGTTGCTCGGAGTATTGAGTCTGTGCCCCCAAGCCTAATACTGCGGTCAAGCTAGACTGGCCGAGAGCGCCTTCGTCTGCGAGTTGCGGGTCGGTGAGTGCGCCGCCTTCGCGGGGGGGGCGTTGCTGCCAGCTCCTTACTTTAAACGTTGAACGTCCGCTTCCTCGTCGAGATCAGACATAAGCACGAAATAGTGTGACTTCCACTTAGGCCGAGAAGTGTGAATAGGCTTTACGACAGCTTTCCTTTGCGAACCAGCCGCCCCGGTGCAGCTATTTGGTAAGAACGAATTTGCTCTTGTGGCCGAACTCGGCCATGAGGACTTAAGCTGATTTCTTTCGCCCCTGCTGTTTATCCGCGAGCGGAAATGGGGTGAATCGCTTGCGCGCGGAAAATCCGGATGTTGCCGTCCCCGGCTTTTGACAGGCGTTTCCGTGCAACCCTCCCAGCCATGACACGCCGGGTTTGGGCCGGGTCGTTAGACCTTTTCCGGATCATGTGTTGTTATTCTGTTGTTCATGAGCGAAACGAGACACGAATCCATTTGATGACTCAGCCCATTTTTTCCGGTCA
Source organism: Thiobacillus sp. (assembly GCA_019911765.1). GTDB lineage: Bacteria > Pseudomonadota > Gammaproteobacteria > Burkholderiales > Thiobacillaceae > Thiobacillus. The sequence continues at coordinate 11,532 of JAIOJU010000234.1, read as the reverse complement.
ACCCATGCCAGGCGCTCCTATGCCCGACACGCGCCACAAGGGCACTGTCGTGCTGTTCGGCGAGGTGCTGGCGGATGTGTTCCCGGATCGGTCGGTATTGGGTGGCGCGCCGTTCAATGTTGCGTGTCATCTCAAGGCATTCGGGCAGCATCCTGTATTGATCACGCGCCTTGGCGAGGATGCCTTGCGCGATGAGGTGATGAACGCGATGGCCCGGAAGGAACTGGACACGCTCGGTGTCCAGTTCGACAAGCACTATCCGACAGGCCAGGTGAAGGTGCACCTCGAGGAAGGAGGGCACCGTTTCGAGATCCTGCCGATGCAGGCCTATGATTGCATTCATCCTGGCGTGGCGCGTCTGACCCTGCTTGCTGCGCATCCTGCGCTGATCTATTTCGGCACGCTGGCGCAGCGACATGGCGTCTCCCGGCAGGCGTTGAAGACCTTGTTACGCGCTACCCAGGCTGCAAAATTTCTGGATATCAATCTGCGTGCACCGTGGTATGAAAAGAAAACCGTGCGCCATGCGCTGCAGTTCGCGGATACCGTGAAGCTGAATGATGCGGAGTTGGGCGAGTTGGCCGGGATGTTCGGCTTGCGGGGGGGGGATGCACGCGAACAAGCCCGGGGTTTGATGGATCAATTCGAACTGGAGCAATTGCTCGTTACCTGCGGGGATGCGGGCGCATGGCAGATGGATCGGGACGGCAATCAGAGCGAGGCGGGCGCCAAGGGGGCCACCATCAGGCTGGTCGATACGGTCGGTGCTGGCGATGGGTTTGCCTCGGTTTTCATATTGGGGACCTTGTGCGGCTGGCCTATAGTCAAGACGCTGGAACGGGCCAATGCCTTTGCCGCGTCGATCTGTGAAATCCGCGGCGCGGTTCCTGAGCAGATGAGTTTTTATGAACCATTCAAAGAGGCATGGGGGGTATGAAAAGGCGTTCTGTTGAAGCCAAAAAACCTTTGTATGTCGTATTGATCAGCGTGCATGGCCTGATTCGCGGTGACGAGCTTGAGCTGGGGCGCGATGCGGATACCGGCGGACAAGTCAAATACGTCGTGGAGCTTGCCCGTGCGCTGGGCGAACGGGACGAAGTCGAAAAAGTGGTGCTGCTGACGCGGCGCATCATCGACAGCCAGGTTGATGCCGGTTACGCGGAACCCTTCGAGGCCTTGTCGGAAAAAGTGGGCATCGTGCGCATCGAGTGTGGCGAGCAAAAATATCTTGCCAAGGAAATGCTGTGGGATTCGCTGGAGAGTTTTTCTGACAATGCCCTGGCCTACCTCAAGCATCAGGCGCGCCTTCCCGATGTGATCCACAGCCATTATGCCGATGCCGGTTATGTCGGTTCGCTGCTGGCACACCAGCTGGGCGTTCCCCTGGTGCACACCAGCCACTCACTGGGGCGCACCAAGCGCAAGCAACTGCTGGCCAGCGGCATCAAGCGCAGCGAGATCGAGACGGCCTATAACATTTCGCGCCGCATCGAGGCGGAAGAAACTACGCTCGGCGTCGCCGAGCGCGTCATCACCAGCACGCAGCAGGAGATCGAGCAGCAATACGCGCTGTATGATTTCTATCAGCCCGACCGCATGCGGGTGATCCCGCCCGGAACGGATATGGAGAAGTTCTTTGCGCCGCAAGGAAACGAAAAAAACAGTGATGTGGCGCATGGGCTCAAGCGCTTTCTGACGCATGCCAACAAGCCGGTCATTCTGGCGCTGTCTCGCCCCGATCCGAAAAAGAACATTGTTTCCCTGATCGAGGCCTATGGCGAATCGCCGCCGTTGCAGCAGGCCGCCAACCTGGTGATCGTGGCGGGCAATCGCGACGATATCCAGGACATGGAAAGCGGCTCGAGAACCGTGCTGAATGACATCCTGCTGGCCATCGATCGCTACGACCTGTATGGCAAGGTCGCGTATCCGAAGCATCACAAGCCGGACGAGGTCGCGCTCTTCTATCGTCTTGCGGCCGCCTCCCATGGCGTGTTCGTCAATCCGGCGCTGACCGAACCGTTCGGCCTGACGCTGATCGAGGCGGCTGCCTGCGGCCTGCCGATCGTGGCCACCGAGGACGGCGGCCCCATCGACATCATCAAGAACTGCCAGAACGGTTTTCTGATCAATCCGCTGGACAAGCCGGTGATGGCGGACATCATCCTTCAGACCTTGTCGGACAGGCAGGCATGGCGCCGCCTGGCCAGGAACGGCATTCAAGGCGTGCGGCATCATTATTCGTGGCAGGCGCACGTGGAAAAATATCTGTCGGTTATCCGGCCATTGGTTGAAAAAACGGAGCCGATCAGCCGCATGAACCTGAGCCGGCGCCCGGGCGTGTTCCGTGACCGGGCCATTTTCACCAGCCTCGATCTGAACCTGGTTGGCGATCGTGAATCGCTGGCGCTGCTTCTGCAGCGCATCCAGGCGCATCGCAAGTCGACCATCTTCGGGATTGCGACAGGCCGCCGTCTGGACGATGCGCTGGATACCCTGCGCAAATACAACATCCCCGAGCCCGGCGTGCTGATCACCAGCCAGGGAACCGAGATCCACTATGCACCGCATCTGACCCAGGACACGGTGTGGGCACGCCATATCGATTATCTGTGGAACCCTCAGGCGGTGCGCGACATCCTCAAGGAGATACCCGGGCTTGAGATGCAGCCCAAACGCCATCAAAGCGCGTTCAAGATCAGCTATTACATCGACCCGAAAGTGGCGGACGTCCATGAAATCCGGCAGACCCTGCTGCGCAACGAGCAGACGGTGAATATCGTTTTTTCATTCGGCCAGTTCCTGGATGTTCTGCCCATCCGCGCGTCCAAGGGACTGGCGCTTCGCTGGTGCGCCGACCAGTTGGGCTTCCCGCTGAAAAACACGCTGGTCGCCGGTGTCACCGGCGACGATGCGGACATGCTGCGCGGCAACACCCTGGGAACCGTCGTGGATAACCGGCATCTCGCCGAGTTGTCCGAACTGGCCAACGTCGAGAACATTTACTTCTCGAAGAGTTCGAATGCCGCCGGTATTCTCGAGGCATTGGACCATTACCATTTCTATGCGGACGAGGATGGAAGCGCCGCTGCATGAAGCCATTGTTGCTGTGTACCGATCTCGACCGGACCCTGATCCCGAATGGCCCCCAGCCTGAGTCGCCGGCGGCGATGGACCGGTTCCGGCAGCTGGTGGGGTGCGGGGACGTTACGCTGGCCTATGTGAGCGGACGGCACCGTGCCCTCATCGAACAGGCTATTGAGGATTACGGCCTGCCACTGCCGGATTTCGCCATCGCTGATGTGGGCTCGACCCTTTATCAGGTGGATACGCGCGGCTGGAAACAGTGGGACCGATGGGACGAGCAGATCGCACCGGATTGGCGGGGCTTGAGCCATGACCAGCTTCACGTGTTATTAAGCGGTTTTCCTGCGCTGGTATTGCAGGAACAGGAAAAACAGAATCGCCACAAGCTGAGCTTTTATGTGCCGCTGAACATCGATGCGCAAAAACTGATCGGGGGCATGAACGTGCAATTGCAGCAGGCCGGGATCAGGGCGAACCTGATCTGGAGCATCGACGAACTGGCCGGAACCGGATTGCTGGACATCCTGCCCGCCAGCGCCAACAAATTGCATGCCATTCACTTCCTCATGCAGCAGCAGGGATTCCGTCACGAGAACACGGTTTTTTCCGGCGACAGCGGCAATGATCTGGATGTATTACTGAGCGATATTCCTGCCGTTCTGGTCGCGAATGCCGATGACGAAGTGAAAAGCCAGGCGGCAAAGGCGCATCCGGAAACCCTTTATCTCGCCCGCGGCGGCTACCTTGGAATGAATGGCAATTACAGCGCTGGCATTCTTGAAGGGGTTGCGCATTACCGGCCGGATATCGACGCATGGCTGCGCGCGCAGAACTGAGTCGAGTTGAGCCCAACGGGGCCGACCCAAACAAAAATCGAATTAGAGATTAACCATGTACGAACAAGCCTCCCACGCCCTGCTGAACGAAATTCTGTACAAGCTGAAACCGGAGATCGGGAATCTTCGCCTGCGTCATTTCTATACCCGCCTCGGGGCGAATTTCTACGCCATCCATACCCTGTTCCACCTGTTGTATGGCGAGCGTCCCGATTTCAAGGAACAGATGGTCAGCCTGGTCGAGACACTCGCGCTTCGTTACATCGATCGGGTGCCCCACTTGCGGAAATCGGACCTGGCGCGCGAGCGGGACTACAACTGGTTCCTGAGCCAGAAATGGGTCGGCATGGCGCTGTATTGCGATCGCTTTGCCGGTAACGTGAAGGGGTTGCGTGCCAAGCTGCCCTACCTGCAGGAGCTGGGGGTGAACATGCTGCATGTCATGCCCATGCTGGATTGCCCGCCGGACAACAGCGATGGCGGTTATGCCGTCCGCGACTTCTGCAAAATCGATTCCCGCTTCGGGACGACGGCAGATGTTGCCGCACTGGCTGCCACGCTCAAGAAACGCGACATGCTGCTGGTCCTCGATGTCGTGGTCAACCACACCTCGAACGAACATGAATGGGCGCAGCGGGCACGCAAGGGCGAAAAGCAGTATCAGGATTACTACTACGTGTTCAGTGACCGTGAGATTCCTGACATCTACGAAGAAACCATGCCGGAGATATTTCCGGTCACCGCACCCGGAAACTTCACCTGGGATGAGGAAATGGGCAAGTGGGTGATGACGGTATTCAACAATTACCAGTGGGATCTGAACTACCGCAACCCGGCGGTGCTGATCGAAATGATCGACATCATCCTGTTCTGGGCCAACCAGGGCGCGGACATTCTGCGTCTGGATGCGGTGGCGTTCTTGTGGAAGAAAATGGGCAGCGCATGCCAGAACGAGCGCGAAGCACACCTGCTGCTGCAGTTGATGAAAGACTGCTGCCAGGTGACCGCGCCGGGCGTGCTGTTCATCGCGGAGGCCATCGTCGCACCTGCCGAGGTCGCCAAGTATTTCGGCGAGGATGCGATCAATGCCAAGGAATGCGAGATCGCCTACAACGCCACATTCATGACTCTGCTCTGGGACGCGGTCGCGACCAAGAACGCGGCGCTGCTCAACCAGGGGATCAAAAGCCTTCCGATCAAACTGGAACGGGCGACCTGGCTCAACTATGTGCGCTGCCACGACGATATCGGCCTGGGTTTCGACGACAACGATGCCCGGATGGCGGGCTATGACCCGGTGCAGCACCGGCGCTTTCTGGTCGATTACTTTACCGGCAAGTTTCCGGGCTCGCCTGCCAGAGGGTTGCCGTTCGGCGAAAACCCCAAGACAGGCGACGCCCGCATCTCCGGATCACTCGCGTCACTGGTCGGACTGGAGGCCGCGCTCGAAAGCCAGAACGAAGAGGCCATCGACGCTGCGATCAAGACCATCCTGCTGCTGCACAGCATGATCCTGGCCTTCGGCGGGATCCCCCTGCTTTATTACGGCGATGCGCTTGGCATGCTCAACAGCCGGGAATATCTCGACGACCCCTCCAAGCGCGATGACAATCGCTGGATGCATCGCTCGCACTTCGATTGGGACAAGGCAAAGAAGCGTCATCAGACCGGCACGGTGGAGCACCGGATATTCTGTGCGCTGAAGAAAATCATCGCGCTGCGCAAGGAAACCCTGGCATTCGCGGACTTCGACAACCGTCAGTTGCTGACGGTGGACAATCCCAACCTGCTGGTCTTTTACCGGTCCGACCCGCAAAACATCCGCAACCGGGTGCTGGTGGTTGGCAACTTCAACGTCGAGGAACAGACGCTTTCAGTCGACGCATTGAGAATGCACGGCTTTTTCCAGAAGGACGGCATGAAAGATCTTTTGTCGGGCACGCGCATGGAGCCGGACAACGATGCGATCGTCCTGCCCCCGCTGTCATGGTACTGGCTCACCGACTGATGCGGCTGGACGAAAGTGGTGATGACGACTGGCCGTTACTGCATCGCGTGTTTTCGCTGCGCTGGCAGTTTTGATTGCCGTTCAGAATTCGGCCTTGATTTCCCGGTTCAGCAGGCCATCCACTGCCTGGGCGGCGGGCATGCCTTCGAATAGCACCTGATGGACCGCGCGGGTGATGGGCATGTCGACGCCGAGCTCGGCGGCGAGAGCAGAGACTTCGCGCGCGGTGGTGACGCCTTCTGCAACATGGCCGAGTTCACCGAGTATGGTGTCGAGCGCCTGGCCACGTGCAATCCGCAGGCCAACCTGGCGATTGCGCGAGAGATCACCGGTCGTGGTGAGGATGAGGTCACCGAGGCCGGATAAACCCATGAAGGTTTCGAAGCGGCCACCGAAGCGGCTGCCAAGCCGGGTGATTTCGGCCAGTCCCCGGGTGATGAGCGCGGCGCGCGCATTGTGGCCGAGTTGTAATCCGTCGCAGATTCCCGCAGCAATGGCCATGACGTTTTTCAGCGCGCCGCCGACTTCGACGCCGACGACATCGTCGTGTGCGTAGATACGCAGGCGCTGGCCGGACAGGGCTTCTGCCAGGCGTTGCGCCAGCGCGGCATCGTGTGAGGCCAGCGTGAGTGCGGTAGGGTAGCCCTGCGCCACTTCCTGGGCAAAACTGGGGCCGGACAGCACGCCCGTATGCGGGTGTGCCGGCAGGAGTTCGGAAACGAGTTGGTGCGGGAGCTTTCGGCTGCCGGGTTCAAAGCCTTTGCACACCCAAACCACAGGCGGCAGGCTGGGCTGGGCTCCCAGCATGGTCAGGGTGGCGCGCAAGCCGCCCGTGGGCACGGCGATGACGATGAGGTCGGCCTCAATCAGGGTGTCGCTGAAATCGGCGCTGAAGTGGAGCGCGTCCGGTAAGGGGCAGTCGGGCAGGTAATGGGTATTGATGCGCTGCGTGCGCATGGCATCGAGGTCGCTACGGTTGCGTCCCCACAAAGTGACGTGATGGTGGGGCGCCCAGCTTGCCGCCAGTGCCGTGCCCCAGGCGCCGGCGCCGAGTACGGCCAGTTTCATCGGCGTCATGTTCATCGAAGCGTGTTCATCGAAGCCAGGTCCATCAAGGCGGTATTCACTTGCCCCAGGCCTCATGCGCGGGCAGCCAGCCCGTTCGGCCATCGGCATGTTTCACCGGCAACCAGCCGAACCCGTCCGGTTCGCCGGTGGGTTCGAGCAGGACGCCGCGCGCCGCGCGAAACACGATATCGGCATCGGGGCGCGGGCGTTGCCGGATGGCACTCGATTCAGCCTTGATCATGACGCTCCTGGCACCCGTCAGCGCAGATTTTTCAATCCATGCCAGGTGGCCGTTATGGTCGCGTACCTTGACCCAGCTCTGCAGTTCGACGATGACCTCCAGCGGCAGGCCGCTGCCCGCAATGGCGACTTTGCCAGCCAGGGTCGAGGGCGCGTCGTAAAGGATGCTTGCCTGTGCGGTGCTCCGATACTCCAGCGCACTCGCCGGGTAAGCGATCGCGAGCAGCAGTCCGACGATGAAAAGCCGAAATTTCAACGAACGGTTCAGTGCGTTTGTGCGGGCGCAGCCTGTTGCTGCTGCTGGGCTTGCTGCTGCAGGAACATCGCTTCGAAGTTGACCGGATTCAGCAGCAGCGGCGGGAAGCCCGCGCGGATCACCACATCCGAAATGGTCTCGCGCAAGTAGGGGAACACGATGTTGGGGCAGCCGATGCCGAGCACCATGGGCATCTGGTCCTGCGGCACGTTCTGGATGCGGAAAATACCGCCCTGGGTGCACTCGACCAGGAACATGGTCTTGTCGCCGATTTTGGCCGACACGGTAACGGTGATGCTGCTCTGGTACACGTCATCGCCGAGTGCCTGGCTTTCGCTCGTCATGTTGACATCCATATGCGGCGCTTCGCGTTCCAGATAGATGGCGGGTGCGCCGGGGACTTCTACCGACAGGTCCTTGACGAAAAGTTTTTCGATGTTGAATACGGGTTGTTGCTCGTCAGCCATGATGTCTCCTGGATAAGAAAACCGGAGCCTGTGCTCCGGGGATGACTCGCATTTTACACGCGCTTAATGAATACCCTGTGATGCGAGCCAGCGTTTTAGCGCATGGGCCTCCATCGCGCCCGAGGTACGTGCCACCTCAGCCCCGTTTTTGAACAGGATCAGGCTGGGAATGCCCTTGATGTGGTGGCGCATCGATACCTGGGGCTGGGCTTCGGTGTCGACCTTGGCAAATCGCACGTGCGTGCTCATTTCGGCGGCCACCTGCTGGAATATCGGCCCCATCATTTTGCAGGGGCCGCACCAACCTGCCCAGAAATCGACCAGCACCGGCAGACCTGCTTTGGCAATGAAGCGGTCGAAGTTGCCGGCAGTCAGATCGACCGGTTTGCCGGGCAGCAGGGGCGAGCTGCATTGGCCGCATTTTGGCGCATCGGCCAGACGCTCATCCGGAACGCGGTTGATGGCGAGGCAGTGGGGGCAGGCGAGTTCCATGGGGGTTCCTTGAAGCAGATGGTCTGTGTATCAAGGTGGTGGCGCCGATGAAAAAATCAAGCGCACCGTGCGTATCGTGCCCTGTTGCGCGGGTTGCGCAACAGGGCACCCGCAGATCAGTCGCGATTCAGCAGGGGAACCAGTCCACCCGCTGCATCCAGCGCGGAGGTGTCGTCGAAGCCGCCGACATGGGTGTCGCCAATAAATACCTGCGGTACGGTGCGGCGGCCACCGGAGCGGGTCATCATTTCTTCCTGTTTTGCCGGATCGAGATCAATGCGGATTTTTTCGATGTCCGTGACGCCACGGCTTTTGAGCAAACGCTCGGCAGCCACGCAATAGGGACAGACGGCGGTGCAATACATGACGACTTTAGCCATGGGGGTTTCCTTTTGTTTGATTTACTTGGATATAGGCAGGTTGGCGCGTTCCCACGCCAGAATGCCGCCTGCCTGGTTGTACACGGTCTCGAATCCTGCTTTTTTCAGCATGCCGCAGGCCCGCGCCGAACGCTGGCCGCTACGACAGGTAACCAGGATGGGCTGGCTCTTGAATTTATCGAGTTCCTGCATGCGGCTGCCCAGTTTGCCAAGCGGGATATGCCTGGCCTTGGGAATGTGTCCGGAGGCAAATTCCTTGTCTTCGCGCACATCGAGGATCAGTGCGTCGTCATTGAACAGGCGTGTCGCTTTCAGGGTGTCGGCCTGCTCGATTCCCGAGAGCTTGCTGCCGATGAAGGTCCACGCCAGCATGGCGCCAGACGCTACGGCCAGCGCCACCAGCATCCAGTTGTCCTGTATGAATTGCGTATCCATGAAATAAATCTCCCGGTTACAGGCCGCAGCCCTGTTTGAGGCCGGCTTTTTTCAGCATGCCGTCCATCGGGCAAAAGCGGGTGATGCCGGACTGGAACAGGTTGAAACCGACAAATGCAGTGAACCACAGCCACGAAGGCTGGGTCATGTCGGCGCTGCCTGAAAAGTGCGTGAGCGCGAGCGATAACAGGATGAAAAATCCGGCAATGATGCGGACCATTCGTTCAACGGTCATGGTGAAACTCCTGATTGGGTGAAGAATATTTCTGGAAATTGGCGGCGTAGTACAGCACCGGGATGACCACCAGTGTCAGCAAGGTGGAGACGAAGATGCCAAAGATCAAGGATACCGCGAGGCCCGAGAAAATGGGGTCGTCGAGAATGAAAAAAGCCCCCATCATCGCGGCGAGTCCGGTCAGCACAATGGGTTTGGCGCGCGTGGCCCCCGCCTGGATGACGGCTTCCTGGAAATTCATGCCGGCACGCACCTGTTCGTTGATGAAATCGACCAGCAGGATGGAATTGCGCACGATAATGCCGGCCAGCGCGATCATCCCGATCATCGAGGTGGCGGTGAACTGGGTGCCGAGGAGCGCATGGCCCGGCATCACGCCAATGAGCGTGAGCGGAATTGGCGCCATGATGATGAGCGGCGTCAGGTAGCTCTTGAATTGCGCCACCACCAGGATGTAGATCAGCATCAGGCCGAATGCGTAGGCCAGTCCCATGTCGCGGAAGGTTTCATAGGTCACCTGCCATTCGCCATCCCATTTCAGGCTGAAACCCGCGTAAGGGTCACCGGGCTGGCTGATGAAATATTCAGACAGGGTACCGCCTTGCGTGAGCACCTTGTCTTTCAGCTTGTCGCGCATTTCGAACAATCCATACAGCGGCGAATCCAGCTTGCCGCCGGTGTCACCGACCACAAACACCACGGGCAGCAGATCCTTGTGATAGATGCTTTTCTCGCGCGTACCTGGCATGACTTCCACCAGTTCGGACAGCGGCACCAGATTGCCGTCGTTGCCGCGTACCCTGAGTTTCAGCAACTCGCCGATTTCGGCCAGGCGTTCCGGCGGCAGGGTGATGCGCACCGGGATTTCGTACTTGGCGCCGCTGCCGTGGATGGGCGTGACGTTCTCGCCTGACAGGCCCATTTTCATGGCTGCAACGATGTCTTCCTGTGCCACGCCGGCGATGGCCGCCTTGCGCTGCAAAACGCGCAGCACGACGCGAGGTGCGTCGTCTTCCACCGTATCGTCGATTGCGACGATGCCTTCGGATTGTTCGAAGACGGTGCGCACCTGCTTGGCGACCTGGATCTGGGTGTCGTAATCGGGGCCGTAGATTTCGGCGACGATAGGCGACATCACGGGCGGCCCCGGCGGCACTTCGACGACCTTGATATCCGCGCCGTGATTTTGGGCAATCGCCTCGATGACCGGGCGGATGGCTTGCGCAATCTCATGGCTCTTGCGCTCGCGTTCATGCTTGTCGAGCAGGTTGACCTGCAAATCGCCGACTTCAGGACCGTCGCGCAGGTAATACTGCCGCACCAGGCCGTTGAAGTTGATGGGCGCCGCAGTACCGGCATAGGCCTGGTAGTCGGCGACTTCCGGAACCTGCGCGATGGCTGTGCCCATTTCGCTCAACACCTGGGCGGTTTTTTCCAGCGGGGTGCCCGCCGGCATGTCGACGACGACCTGGAATTCCGACTTGTTGTCGAATGGCAGCATTTTCAGGATGACCAGTTTGAACACGGGCAACATGACCGAAATCAGGATGGCTATTCCGATTCCAAGCCACAGCTTGCGACGTGAATTCCTGCCATCCAAACCGCGCAGAAAGGGCGTGAGACGGCTGCGGAACAGGGCCGCCAGCCGGGTGTCGCCGTCAGGGGCGTGGTGGGCGGTCTGCCTGATCAGCTTCAAGGCCAGCCAGGGCGTAATGATGAAGGCAATCGCCAGCGAGATCAGCATGCCAATCGAGGCGTTGATCGGAATCGGGCTCATGTAGGGCCCCATCAGGCCGGAGACGAAGGCCATCGGCAGCAGCGCGGCAATCACGGTCAGCGTGGCGAGGATGGTGGGGCCGCCAACTTCATCGACTGCGCGTGGAATGATCGCTTCCAGTCCGTCGTGGTCGAGGCCCATGCGTCGATGGATGTTTTCCACCACCACGATGGCGTCGTCCACCAGAATGCCGATCGAGAAAATCAGCGCGAACAGCGATACCCGGTTGAGCGTGAAGCCCCACGCCCACG
>JAIOJU010000233.1 GCA_019911765.1 Thiobacillus sp. | reverse complement strand
ATGCTGCCCACCATCCAGTTCCACGACCAGCCTCTTTTCCGGACAGAGAAAATCCACAACATAGGCACCAATAGGCTGTTGACGACGAAACTTCAATCCGAACAGGCGGTGTGCGCGCAAGCGCGACCACAAAAGGGCTTCAGGATCAGTTTGCTTAGTGCGAAGCTGGCGGGCGAACTCAAGTTGATTCATGTTTGAGACCCCGGCGCTTGCGCGCCCTCCCTCTCCCCTGGCCCCTCTCCCCTCAAGGGAGAGGGGTTTTGCGCGTACTCCTGCAACAATGGCTCGAACGCATCCGGAATGGCTGCAACCCGGGCCTTCAGGCCGGCGATATCTGCCGAACTGTGCTGGTTTTTCCAGCGCCGCGCCTGCGCCAGCAGCGGCATCTCGATCAGGCGCCGTGCCGGCGCCCCAAGCTTCACCAGCTTCATGCCCTGATGATTGATTTCCAGCAGGGCTGCCAGCAGGGTGAACTGCTTTTCCGGTGTGGAAAAACTGTCGGCGTCATCGATCGCCGATTGTTGCAGCAGGCCTTGCTTGATCAGGTCGGCCGATTCCAGGGTCCAGCGCTGTTCGGAAGACAGCGCCTCGACCCCCACCAGGTTGACGATGCGCTGCAACTCCTCGGACGCGGCGAGCAGATCGAGCGCTTCGGCACGTGCGGATTCCCATTTCGGATCAACATGTTCCGCCCACCACTTTGCGGCGGAACTCACATTGCCGGAAAAGCTTTCCAGCCAGTCCACTGCCGGGTAATGGCGGGCGTCGGCCAGCTCTTTCGACAAGGCCCAGAAGGTCTGAATGATTTCCTTGGTGTGGCTGGTCACCGGTTCGGAGAAGTCGCCGCCTGGAGGCGATACCGAACCGATCAGGGTGACCGAGCCATGGTCGCCGGCAAGGGTTTCCACCCGGCCGGCACGCTCGTAAAAAGCAGCCAGACGCGAGCCGAGATAGGCCGGATAGCCTTCTTCCACCGGCATGTGCCCGAGGCGGCCGGAGACTTCGCGCAGCGCTTCGGCCCAGCGGCTGGTGGAATCGGCCACCATCACCACGTCGTAGCCCTGGTCGCGGAAATATTCGGCCAGCGTGATGCCGACGTAGATCGAGGCTTCGCGCGCCACCACCGGCATGTTCGAGGTGTTGGCCACCATCAGGGTACGCTCCATCAACGGACGGCCGGTATGCGGGTCTTTCAGCCTGGGCATGAACTCCAGCACGTCGGTGAGTTCGTTGCCGCGTTCGCCGCAGCCGACGTAAATGACGATTTCGGCATTGCACCAGCGGGCAATCTGCTGCTGCAGCATGGTCTTGCCGGCGCCGAACGGGCCGGGAATCGCCGCCTTGCCGCCTTTCAGCAGGGGGTAGAAAGTATCGAGGATGCGTTGCCCGGTGATCAGCGGAACCACGGCGTGGTCGCGTTGCGTGTAGGGGCGTGGCATGCGCACCGGCCAGCGCTGGAACAGATGCAGTTTCTCGATGCGGCCATCGGCCAGTCTGACCCGGCCAATCACCTCTTCCACCGTGTGATCACCCTCCGGTGCCAGTTCCAGCAATTCACCGTGGATCAGCGGCGGGGTCAGGATGCGGTGCTGGATCGATTCGGTTTCCTGCACCGTGCCCAGCACATCGCCGCCGGCGAGCATCGATCCCGCACGCCGCTCCGGATTCGGCACGAAGTGCCAGCGCGTGTCGCGCGGCAGTGCAGGCACCGACACCCCGCGTGCGATGCGGTCGCCGCTCTGCTCACGCACCGCCTGCAGCGGACGCTGCACCCCGTCGAAAATGGCGCCGAGCAGGCCGGGGCCAAGCTCCACCGACAGCGGCCAGCCCAGGCCGTCTGCTTCTTCGCCGGGACACAGGCCGGCGCTGTCTTCGTACAACTGCGCCAGCGCGGTGTCGCCATCGCGGCCGATCACCTCGCCAATCAGGCCGATGCGCCCAACCCGCACCTGCTCGCCGATCACGGTTTGCGGCAGTTCGATTTTGACCAGAGGGCCGTTGATTTCGAGGATTCTTCCCATGTGTGCCGTTTCCAGGGTTAACCGTGAGCCAGGGTGCCGAGGTCAGGCGCGCCGGCGAACAGGTGTTCCATCACCACACGCGCCAGCTCATCGGCCAGACGCGCCTGCCGGGCCTCGAAGGTTTGGTCCAGTTGCACGCGGTTGTCGGCGAGGCGCACGCGCAAGCCGCCTTCGCTTGGATGACCGTGAGTGGTGAGCGCGACCGGGCGACCGGGCACGGCACGCGCGCTCATCGCCGCCCACACCGGGGCCAGTCGCTTCTCGTCCTCGGGGCGAACTTCGGCCACCAGGTCGCCCGCTGGCAAGGCTTCTGCCGCTGCCGCCAGCCAGGCTTCGAGCACGGCCAGATAGCGCACGTCATCGCGTACCAGTTTCTGAAATGCCGTTTTCATTTCGGACAACGCGGCCTCAGTGAGCGCCCAGCGCAGGCGGTCGAGCTCGGCGGCCAATCGGGTTTCAGCCGCCTGGATTTGACGCCGCACCCGGCGCTCGGCCTCGACCTTGGCCAGCAGGATTTCCCGTTCTCCGGCCAGTTTCAGTTTCTGCGTCGACTCGGACTGGATGCGTTCACATGCCGCTTCTGCATTTTGACGATGCTCGCGCACCAAGGTCTCGGCCTGCTGGGCGAGCGCCTGTTCGAGCTGCACAACCTGAGTATCGGATTCCATTTGTCAACAGGAAATCAATAGGATGATCTGTTATCTTAAATAACGGCTTTAATAAAAACCCAAGAAATCACTTTAATGCTTCCGGCCCCAATACGGCGCGCACCACCTCATCCACAGCAGGAGCGTAATCCTGCGGCGTGGGCAGCGGCGGCAGTTCGGTAATGACAATACGGCCGCTTTCGTTGCGCAGGCGATTGAGCCAGGGACCACCCGCATGCGCCAGGTGGGTTTCCAGCAGCACCAGCGCTTCGTCGCCATCCTTGACCAGCTGGGCCAGCACCGTCTCGACCGTATCCGGGTCCGCGTCGGGATGCGCTTCGGCCCCGATCAGGCGGAAGCCCTGCACCAGTCCGGCGCTGCCCAGCACCACCAGGCGCGCACTGCCGGTTGGGCGGGCTACACCATTCATGTCGGACTGGCTCAAAGCTTGCCGAGCATCAGGATGGACATGACCAGACCATAAATCGCGATCCCTTCGGCCAGGCCCATGTAGATCAGCGTACGGCCGAACATTTCGGGTTTCTCGGCGATCACGGCCAGCGCAGCGGAACCGATGGGGCCCAGCGCGATGGCGGCGCCTATGGCTGCAAGGCCCGTGGGCAGGCCGATCCCCAACAGGGCCAGGCCCTTGCCGAGCGTGATCCCGGCAACGCCACCCGCCGCCGGTTCGGCCGCCACGACTTCCTGCACGCCAAGCAACATGACTCCGGCCATTCCCAGACCAAACAGCGCCAGATTGGCCAGCACGCCGCCCTTGAGCCAGCGACCCGGACATGGCATCGGCTTCAGCGTCAGCCAGATACCCGCGCCCAGGGTTGCCATTACCGGCAAGGCCATCAATACGATCAAACCCGTCATGTTGTCTCCCATAAAAATCAGACTCCAGCCCTGGCCTGCTCCGGCAACAGCCGCAGCGGCACGAATTCCCTGCCATCCCCGCTATAAAAACGCGAGAAGCCCTCGTAATACATCAGACGCAGCGCCTGGATGGCGACGATCGCGCCCTCCAGCACGATGATAATGATATTACCCAGTATCAGGGTGAACCCGTGGCCCGCCGCATCCAGGCCGTTTGCCAGGGTGAATACCGCCAGTGCCAGCGCCACGTGGTTGAGACTGAACGCGGCCACGCGCATGAAGGACAACGTATTGGAAAACAGGCTGGTCGCGGTTTCCAGGGTCTCGATCAGCGCAACCAGCAGCCGTTCGCCCAGGCCGGCCCGGGCGGAGTGGAACTTGAACGCCGCCACCATGGCGATCCCCATCCCCGCCAGCATCCAGGCGGGGCGAGTCACATTCATCCCTCCGCCCAGACTCGCCAGCAGGCCAATGGCGCCGAGATAGAACAGCAGCCCGGCCAGGCCGGTGGAATCGAACAAGGCTTCGCCGAACCGTCCGGCCACCCATTTGTTGCGTGCATTGATCAACAGCGTGAAGCCGATGAATCCTGCGCCGAACCCGACCGCCACCATCAGCATCCGCAGCGGGTCGTGCAGTGGCGACAGCCAGAGCGGTTGCAGGATGTCCTCGTATCCAAAAATGCTGCCGTACAACAGGCCGAAGCCCATCGACACGGCACCGGCCGCCATGCCAACCCAGGCCATGCGCCCCAACCGTCGATACAGGCCGGCCGCCAGCAGCAGAATGACTGCGCCATGGCCGACATCGCCGAACATCGCGCCAAACAGCAGCAGATAGGTGAAGGCGAACAGCAGCGCCGGGTCGAATTCGCCATAGCGCGGCACGCCATAGCTTTTCACCAGCGGCACGAAGGGTGCAAGCCAGGCGGGGTAGCGCACCAGCGAAGGCACTTCGGAGGCGTCGCTGGCTGCAGGCTCGCGCGTGTCCAGCCAGTAACGCCCGTGAAAGCGCGCTTCCAGCGTCTCATGC
>JAIOJU010000232.1 GCA_019911765.1 Thiobacillus sp. | reverse complement strand
CCGGGCGTGGCAGCGTCAAGTCTGGAAGCGTGGTGTCGAGACGAAGGGCGAGGGCCGCATGCACGGCGCTACCGTGTTTTCCGGATAGCACCAGGCGTGGAGCGTCGCTGGATGATGCGTTGGCCGACACGCGCGGTGCGGCCGACTGCGAAGCCGATGTTGCCAGCCGGGGAGAGGCGGCACGGGCCCGCTGGATGTTGCGCGGGGATTTTCGGGTGGCACGGGGTTTCGGCGTGGCGGCAGATGCTGCAGGCATGGCCTCGGCAACCGGCTCGTTGCGGCTGATCGTAACCGTTTCCAGTTGCGCGGGCGGGTCCAGCAGAATGACGTAGTCACGTTTCAAGCGTGCCTCGCAATCGGACACCAGCACAAACTGCGCGATCGGATCGTTGATGGCCTGAGGCGTACGGATATGGAGCACGGCGTGACTGCCGGATTGTTCGATACTTAGCTTGGTACGGACCAGCGGTGCAATGGCAGCAGTGCTGGACTCCAGACTGAAACAATCGGCCGTGGTATTGGGTGTGGTGCCGACGAGTGCAACCGTGGCGTGGAGCGGTTGCCCCAGATACGAGCGCACCTTGAGTTCGCCCAGTCCGAGTGCAGCGGCGGAACCAAAATGGAACAGACTTAACAGGAGACAGGCAGTTTTTATTTTCACGTGGCCACTATTGTAAGAAATACTCCATGTATTCCGGCTATTTAGCGCTGAAACTTAAGTTGGCCGCGCAATAGTGGCATGGTTTTTGGTTTTAGTCAGCACATGAGCACCAGTCCCCAGGTGACGATGACATTGATGAGTGCAAGCATGACCGCCGCACTGCCCATGTCCTTGGCACGCTTGATCAGGAGATGGTGGTCCAGCGAAATGCGGTCAACTGCAGCCTCGACTGCGGAGTTCAATAGTTCGACGATCAGGACGCCCAGCACCGCGGCGATCATCAGGGCGCGTTCGATTCCGGTCTCGCCCATATAAGCCGCCAGTGGAACCAGCAACAGCGCCAGAAACAGCTCCTGGCGGAAGGCGTCTTCGTGCTTGAACGCAGCAGCGAGGCCCGCCCAGGAATAGCCCGCTGCATTCAGCACACGTCGCAGGCCGGTCTTGCCCTTGAACGGGCTGGCAGGTTCGCTCATGCCGCCGGTTTGTAGGTCAGGTCGAGTTCGCGCGCGGCCTTGACGTCATCCAGACGCCGCACCGGCAGGCTGTAGGGCGCGCCTTTCACCAGCGCGGCGCTGGTTTCGGCTTCGTGCTTGATGGCCTTCATCGCCTCGATGAAGCCGTCCAGCGTTTCGCGGCTTTCGGTTTCGGTGGGCTCGATCAGCAGGCATTCCGGCACCAGCAGCGGGAAATAGGTGGTCGGTGCATGGTAGCCGTAGTCGAGCAGACGCTTGGCAAAATCCATCGCGGTGACGCCGGTGGTTTCCTTGAGCCGTTTCAGCGTGACGATGAATTCGTGGCTGGCGCGGCGCGTGGGGTACGCGAGTTCGAAACCGGCTTCGCGCAGCTTGACCATCAGGTAGTTGGCGTTGAGCGTGGCGTATTCGGCGACGCGGTGCATGCCGTCGCGGCCCAGCAGCAGGGCATAAATGTAGGCGCGCATCAGCACGCCCGCATTGCCCATGTTGGCGGCCATGCGGCCAATCGATTGCGGCAGGTCGGCTTCGGTCGCCAGGCGGTAGGCGCCGTTCTCGTTCAGCACCAGCGGGATCGGCATGAAGGGCAGCAGCCGCTTCGATACGCCCACCGGGCCGGCACCCGGCCCGCCGCCACCGTGCGGGGTGGAGAAGGTCTTGTGCAGGTTCATGTGGATGACGTCGAAGCCCATGTCGCCGGGGCGCACCTTGCCGAGAATCGCGTTGAGGTTGGCGCCGTCGTAATACGAGAGGCCGCCGGCATCGTGAACGATTTTCTGGATTTCGGAGATGGTTTTCTCGAACACGCCGAGGGTCGACGGGTTGGTCAGCATCAGGCCGGCGGTCTGCGGGCCGACGGCGGCTTTCAGCGCTTCGATGTTGACGCTGCCGGTCGAGTCGGTGGGGATTTCCCTGACCGTGTAGCCGCACATGGTGGCGGTTGCCGGGTTGGTGCCGTGCGCCGCATCCGGCACGATGATCTCGCGCCGCGCGGTATCGCCGCGCGCATCGTGGTAGGCGCGGATCATCGCCACCCCGGCGAACTCGCCGTGTGCGCCCGCCATCGTCGCCATCGACACGCCGGCCATGCCGGTCACATCCTTCAGCATTTCCTGCAGTTCGAACATGCTGGCGAGGAAGCCCTGGCCGGTGTCGTCCGGACTGGCCGGATGGCGCGCCAGAAACTGCGGCAGCATCGCCAGCGAATTGCACGCGCGCGGGTTGTACTTCATGGTGCACGAGCCGAGTGGATAGAACTGCGTGTCGATCGAGAAGTTCTTCTGGCTCAGGCGCGTGTAGTGGCGCACCACGTCGAGTTCGGATACTTCGGGCAGCGCCGGTGCATCCTTGCGCCGCAAGCTGGCGGGCAGGTCGTCGAGGTTGCCGCCGGTGGCGGGCATTTGGGCGGCAGCGGTGCGGCCGGGCCGGGAGTGGTCGAATATCAGCATGGTAAAAACCTTGTTATCCGCGAAGGACGCGAAGGGACGCGAAGAAAACCGAAGAACAACTCCCCTGTTTTTTGGGTTTTCCTTCGCGCTTCTTCGCGTCCTTCGCGGATGAAAAAATCATTTCAAAGCAGCCAGCGCAGCGTCGTAGTTCGGCTCCTGTTTGATCTCGGGCACCAGCTCCGAGTACAGCACCTTGTTGTTTTCGTCGAGCACGATCACCGCGCGTGCGGTGACGCCGCAGAGCGGACCGCTGGTGATGGCCACGCCATAGTTCTGCATGAATTCCGCGCCACGCATGGTGGACAGGGTGACCACGTTGTTGGTGCTCTCGGCGCCGCAGAAGCGGCTCATCGCGAACGGCAGGTCGGCCGAGATGATCAGCACCGCGGTGTTGCCGACGGCGGCATCGTTGAATTTTTTGGTCGAAATGGCGCACACCGGCGTGTCGAGGCTGGGTACGATGTTGAGGATTTTTTTCTTGCCGGCGAAATCGGCCAGCGAGACGTCGGCCAGATCCTTGTTGACCAGTTTGAAGTCGGGGGCCGTGTCGCCGATCTTGGGGAAGGTGCCTGCGACGTCGATGGGGGTGCCGCCTAATGTCACTGCCATGTTTGCTCTCCTTAAAATTACTCGGTTGAATATCGGGCGCATCAACAATTGCGCCGATTCATTTTGCGCGTCTTAATTCGCTTGCTCGTCGTAGCGAGCCATATGTTCATCCAGATTCTCGCGCAGCATTTTTTCGTATTGCTCCAGGAAATAGGCGATGGCGGCTTCTTTTTCCGCAATCAACTGTGCCTTGTTCTCTGTGGCCGCAGTGATGACGAAGGCATTGAATCGTGCAGCCGCGAATAGCGCGCTTGCGCTGACCCGGCTGGGCTTCACTTCGCTCAGATGGGTGTTGGCCAGTTGGATGAAGGAGTCGGCCAGATCCCAGAACTGCTTGTCCCGTTGTACATCACTCATGTTTCACTCCGGCTACTTTTTGTACGCGCACGGCGGGGCTTCGCGCCGCTTCGACAGGATGCGTTCCATCTGCTGCACGTAGTGATCCAGATCAGCCGGGGTCTTGGTTTCGGTGACGCATACCAGAATCGCCTGGCCGAGTTCGGGATACCAGCCGGAAATGTCCAGGCCACCGAGAATACCCTGTGCACGCAGCGCACGCAGCACGTCACGGGCGTTGTCGTTGAGCTTGAGCACGACTTCGTGGAAGGCGGGCGCGGTGAACGCACGCGTCACGTTGGGAATCGCCGTCAGCCTGTCAGCCAGCGCCATCGTGCCGGCGTGGCTGGCCGAGGCCACTTTGGCCAGGCCTTGCGGGCCCAGCAGCGCCATGTACTGGGTGGCGGCGGTGACGACCAGTCCCTGGTTGGTGCAGATGTTCGACGTGGCCTTGGAGCGGCGGATATGCTGCTCACGTGCCTGCAGGGTGAGTGCAAAACCCGGCTTGCCATCAAGGTCGACGGTGCGGCCGACGATGCGTCCCGGCATCTGCCGCACGAAATCCTGGCGGCAGCACATGAAACCGAAATAGGGGCCGCCCGAAGCCATCGGTGCGCCGAGCGGCTGGCCTTCGCCTACGGCGATGTCGGCACCTGTCTGTCCCCAGTTTCCGGGCGCTTCCAGCACGGCGAGCGTGGTGGGGTTGACCAGTGCGATGGCCAGGGCGCTATTTGCATGCGCCCAGTCAGTCATCGCGTGCACATCTTCCAGCACGCCGAAGAAGTTGGGTTGCGGGATCACCAGTCCGGCGAAACTGCCGGCATCGGCCGGCAGCAGGGTTTGTCCGGTGGCGGGGTCGTACTCAAGCTCGACCAGCTCGATATTCTGGTTCCTGACCGTGGTGTGGACCACGCGACGATAGATCGGGTGCACGGTTTTCGGCACCAGCACGCGACGCGAGGTCTTGTGCGCGCGCACCGCCATCAGCACCGCCTC
>JAIOJU010000231.1 GCA_019911765.1 Thiobacillus sp. | reverse complement strand
CCTTGCCGGTGCCGGATTCGCCGGTGATTAGGATGTTGCAGTCGGTCGGCGCGACCTGCCGCGCCATATCGAGAAGGTGCTGCATGTGCCGGTCCTGGGTGAGGATGCGCACTGTGCCCTGATAACTTTCCACCTGCTTCTTGAGAGTGCGGCTTTCGCGCCTGAGGCGGATTTTTTCCAGCGCATCGGCCACCAGCTGGCGCACCTCTTCCGGGCGACACGGCTTGGCCAGGTAATGGAAGGCGCCCTGCTTCATCGCCTCGACGGCAGAGGCCGACGTGGCCTGGCCGGTGACCAGGATGACCTCGGTATCGGGATGATTTTCGCGGCAGCGCTTGAGGATCAGCAGGCCGTCCACCTTGTCCATGTGCAGCTCGGTAAGCACCACATCGAAAGGCTGTTTCTCCAGCAGGGCGAGCGCATTGCCGCCGCTCTGGGTGGCGGTAACCGCGTGGCCCGCTTTTTTCATCGCCTGTTCGAGGTTTTTCAGGGCGACCTTTTCGTCGTCCACAATCAGAAGCCTGCCGGCCGTCATGCGCCCTCCGGTCATTCGTACAGAATGACGCAGCATGCCTGCAATTGTTGCAATTTGCAATTTACATACAAAGATTGCAACACTCAGGAAGAAAATGTCGCTTAACGTAGATTTAACAATGGGCCGATACCGGTCCGGGGCGCGGGTTTACCGGATAGACGACCAAACAGTTGCATGATGCAACAACCAGGAAGCGCTTCAGGATGCTTGATTTCCCTGATTTCCTCTATTTTTCAAACGTTTGAAGCGATATTCCTTCACTGGCATGCTTGCTGCTTTGACTGGAAACGTCCCAATACGAAGCATCGCCCTGGAATGACCCACCCCGGCAAACAACGAACCGTGCTGCTCGCCGTGCGCGAAGGACATGTGGACCCGCGTCTGCTGACCTCGGCACTGTCGCTTTGCCGCCGGCTCGAGGCCGACCTGGAAATCCAGGTCATCGCCGCCGGCGAAACGCCGCCGCCCGAGATGGCTGATTTTCTTGATTCGCTGCGCGAGGCGGGCCTGCCATTCAGCCTGGACGTGAAACCCAGCCTGCGCCGGCGCGACCTGGTCGACTATGCCAACGCCCACGAGCACATCGCGGCGCTGGTGATCGACTCGCGCGAGGGCTGGGAGGCGCTGGCGCAGGACCGCAGCAGCGACCCGTGGAAGCATCTCGCCTGCCCGCTGGTGACTGCGGCGGCGCACGACAAGAAACTCAACTGATCCGTACGTAACAACCGACCAAAACATACAACCATGCCCGCCTTTCTGACCAAATTCCTGCCCTTCCTGCCCTTCCTGCGCTGGTTCCCCATGAAGGGAGAGATGCTGAAGGCCGATTTCATGGCAGGCCTGACCGTGGCTCTGGTGCTGATTCCGCAGTCGATGGCCTACGCGCAACTGGCCGGGCTGCCCGCCTACTACGGGCTGTATGCAGCCTTCCTGCCAGTGGCGGTGGCGGCGCTGTGGGGTAGTTCAAGCCAGCTCGGCACCGGCCCGGTAGCGGTGGTGTCGCTGCTGACGGCCTCGTCGCTGGCAGTGCTGGCGGCACCGGGTTCCGACCAGTTCATCGCGCTGGCCATCATGCTGTCACTGGTGGTGGGCGTCATCCAGCTGCTGCTGGGCGTGTTCAAGCTGGGCGTGATCGTCAACTTCCTGTCGCATCCGGCGATCGTCGGCTTCACCAACGCGGCGGCCATCATCATCGGCCTGTCGCAGGTGTCCAAGCTGTTCGGCGTGCCGATGGGACGCAGCGAGCATTTCATCAACGACATCGTCGGCGTGCTGAAGCAGATCGGCGACACCCACCTGCCGACGCTGGCGATGGGCATACTGGCCATCGTGCTGATGTGGGCCATCAAAAAATATGCCCCCAAGCTGCCCGGGGTGCTGATCGCGGTGGTGGTGACGACGCTGCTGTCCTGGTCGATCGGCTTCGAACGCAACGCCAACGGCTCACTTGAGCAGATCGCCGACCCGCAGCTGCAGGCCGTGGTGCAGCAGAGCATGGCCGCGGCGAAGCAGGTGGACGACCTGAATGCACAGATCGCCGACAAATCGGCCGCATTGAAAACCGCCGAGCACGCCAACGGAAACAACGTCGGCGCCGTGCAAATGGAGGCCGAGCTGGCACTGTTGCGAATCGATCTGCACGATGCGGAAGCTGCTTTCGTCAAGGAAAAGGCGGCACTGCGCACCCTGCAAGTGGTGCGCAGCACGGACACCGACGGCGCAACCCTGGCGATTTACCCGCTCGAGCGGGCGCCACAGGGCGTGACGCTGGACGAGACCCGCTACAACCTGCGCAAGCTCAACGCCGACGGCTTCAAGCTGGTGGGCGGCGGCGAGGTGGTGGGCGCCATCCCGGAAGGCCTGCCCAGCATCCAGATGCCCAGCCTCAACCTGGATGCGCTGGGTTCGCTGCTGTCCGCCGCGCTGGTGATTTCGCTGGTGGGCTTCATGGAAGCCATCTCCATCGCCAAGGCCGTTGCGGCCAGAACCAAGGAGCGCATCAACCCCAACCAGGAACTGATTGGTCAGGGCTTTGCCAACGTGGTCGGCAGCTTCTCCCAGGCATTCCCGGTGTCGGGCTCGTTCTCGCGCACGGCCGTCAACATGAATGCCGGCGCCAAAACCGGCATGAGCTCGGTGATCACCGCGCTGATCGTGCTGGTCGCCCTGCTGTTCCTCACCCCGCTGCTGTACCACCTGCCGCAGGCCGTGCTGGCCGCGATCATCATCATGGCGGTAATTGGCCTGGTGAACTTCAAGGCGGTGAAGCATGCCTGGCAGGCCAGCCGCCACGACGGCATCGCCGCTGGCGTCACCTTTGTTTCGACGCTGGCCTTCGCCCCGCATCTGGACAAGGGCATCATGGTCGGCGCGGGTCTCGCACTCGGCCTCTACCTGTATCGCACCATGTCGCCACGCGTTGCCATCCTCGGTCGCTACAAGGACGGCACGCTGCGCGACCTCAAGGTAAACCCGGACCTGCCCACCAGCAAGCACGTGGTGGCGATCCGCTTCGACGGCTCGCTGTACTTCGCCAACGTCCCCTACTTCGAGGACGCGATGCTGGAGGCCATTTCCAAGAATCCCGAAGCCAAATACGTTCTGGTGGTGGGTGACGCGATCAACGAGCTGGACGCGTCGGGCGAGGAGGTCATCCATCACCTGGTCGAACGCCTGCACGCTGCGGGGATCACCCTGGTGTTCAGCGGCCTGAAGAAACAGGTGCTGGACGTGATGCGCGCCACCGGCCTGTTCGAGGCGATCGGGCAGGACAAGCTGTTCGCCACGGTGGACCAGGCGATTGCCGCGATCTACGAGCAACTGGGCGAAGCGGCGGCAGACGATTTGTTCTGTGCGATCAAGCCGGCAGCATGATTCAAACATTCCGTTTCCGGACCGCACGTGCTGCGAGTCGATAACCTGGGCACGATAGGCTTATAACCAACATGATGGAAACATTTTCCCTGCTTCCCCTCGAACCGGTCCAATGGGCGTGGGGCGTCGTGCTGTTCTGGCTGGCACTGGGCTTCGCGGCCCTGCTGCTGCAGCGAGTGCCGCAGCTGCTGAGCCGGCTGGTGTTTCCGCTGGGCGCGCTGGGCGCGCTCTGCATCGCCGCTGTCGGCGTCGCCGGCCTGCTGCTGCCGGCCTCTGCCGTGGTGCTGCCGATCGGGCTACCCGACTTGCCCTTCCATCTGCGGCTGGATGCCCTGTCCGCCTTCTTCATGCTGCTGCTGGGCGGCGCGGCGTTCGGCATCACGGTGTATGCGTCCGGCTATTTCAAGAGCATGGCCGCCGGCCCGCTGGCGCTGCTGGCCCTGTGGTACCACCTGTTTCTGGGCGGCATGGCCACCGTGCTGCTGGCCAACGACGCCTACGCCTTCATGGTGGCGTGTGAAGTGATGGCGCTGTCGTCCTATTTCCTCGTCACTACCGACCACAAGGTTCCCGAAATCCGTCGCGCCGGTTTTCTCTATCTGCTGATCGCGCACGTCGGCGCGATCTCGCTGCTGCTCACCTTCGGTGTGCTGCAGGGCGGCCACGGCGACTACACCTTCGACACCATGCGGCTGGCCGAGATGACGCCGTTCTGGGCCTCGGTCGCCTACCTGCTGGCGCTGTTCGGTTTCGGTGCCAAGGCGGGCATGGTGCCCCTGCACGTGTGGCTGCCGGAAGCCCACCCGGCCGCGCCCTCGCCGGTTTCCGCGCTGATGTCGGGGGTGATGCTGAAGACCGCCATCTATGGCCTGTTGCGAGTGACGTTCGACCTGCTCGATGTGCAGATCGGCTGGTGGGGCACGCTGGCGCTGGCGCTCGGTTTGATTACCGCGCTCTACGGCGTGATTTTCGCCGCCGTGCAGTCGGACATGAAGCGCCTGCTGGCCTGGTCGTCGATCGAAAACATCGGCATCCTGCTCGCCGCCTTCGGCCTGACGCTGATTTTCACCACCGACGGCAAAGGTACGCTGGCCGCGCTGACGCTGACCGCCCTGCTGTATCACGCGCTCAACCATGCCTTCTTCAAGGGCCTGCTGTTCATCGGCACCGGTTCGGTTCTGCATGCCACCGGCGTGCGCAACATGGGCCATCTGGGCGGGCTGATGCGCTTCATGCCATGGACTGCCTGGCTGACCCTGATCGG
>JAIOJU010000230.1 GCA_019911765.1 Thiobacillus sp. | reverse complement strand
GCATACAGGCGACCGCTCGAGGCCATCATCGCGCCGATCGCCAGGGTCTTGCCACCGGCGCCGGCGCAGAAGTCGCACACCATCTCGCCGCGCCGCGCGCCCAACAGCAAAGCCAGCAACTGGCTGCCTTCATCCTGTACTTCCAGGCTGCCGTCAACGAACAATGGATGACGATTGATCGCCGGGTGATCCTTGAAGCGGAGTCCCCAAGGCGAGTAAGGGGTGGCCTCGACGGCCAGTCCCTCTGCACGCAGCTGCGCCAGGACGGCATCACGGTTCGCCTTGTGCACGTTGACCCGCACGTCCAGCGGCGCCTGCTGCTGCAGCGCACGACCCAGGGCAAGAATGTCGGCCTCGCTCATCGACGACTGCAATTTTTCGATCACCCAGTCGGGCAGATCGGCCGCCACGCCCAGCGGCAGATCGTCCGTTTTGGCATTGCGGATATGGCCAATCAGTTCGGGCTTGGCAAACTGTTCCAGTGTCGCCCCGCTCATGCCGCGCGCCTTGATCAGCCAGGCAATCACCAGCGTGCGCGGATTGGCAGCGGGCACCACCACCGACAGATAGCGATAACGGCGCAACACCCCGAACACGGCTTCGGCCACGAACGCGCGATCATGCGGCCCGAGTTTTTTATGGTCGCGGAAAAACGCCGACAACTCGGCGTCGGCCGGACGTTTGAAGTCCAGCACCCGATCGAGTGCCTGGGTGGCGAGTTGCAGGAGCGTGGGGGTCAGTTCCATCAGGGGGGATCAGGCAGGTTGCAGAGGGCAGGAAGGCCTGCCAGGAATTTATTCGTCGTCGCCGAGTTCGGGGTCCCAGCCTTGCTCACGCGCCTGCTCGGTCGCCTTTTTATACAGACCCGCATGGCGTTCACGCAATTCGGCCGGCAGACGGCTCGGCAGATTGCTGTATTTGTCCCACTCGGCATCGACCTTGTCGGCCAGCGCCTGCATTTGCCCCAGACTCCAGCCAGCGCATTCCTCGGTTTCGGGGATGAAACCAAACAGCCAGCCGTCGATGACGTCGCGCGCCAGCATGGTGAGGCTATGCTTGTCCTGGTGAAACCCGGGGTAGGTCGGTTTGTTGTTCATGGCGGCGTATCACTGTCTTTCGGGTATTCGTTGTAGGGAAAGCGCGTGTGTCCATAGCGGATCACCAGCACGGCTATCGTCAGCAGCAGGATCGATGCGGTCACGCCCAGCATGCGCCAGTCGTCGAGGCTTTTCATGTCGAGCACCAGATAGCGCGCCAGTGCCACAATGGCGATATAGATGGGAAAACGTACCGGCAGCTGCCCGGAGCGGAAATACACGCCCACCATGGCGAAGATTTCCAGGTACAGGAACAGCAGCAGCAGGTCGGCCAGCGTCACGGTCCCGGCAGTGATCATGACCTTCACTTCAAACACGCCTGCCAGCAGCGTGGCCAGCGTGATGACAAGAAGGCCTATGGTCTCGAACACACCCAGCACATTGAGCGCCAAGCGTGAAAGTATGCGGTCTTTAGCGGGGTTCATGACAAGAGTCCGGGCAAGTGGCGAAGGATACCATCAAGCCAGGTCCTGACGCTTGTGACCCTGCCATTCGCGCCAGATGGCTATCGACACCGCGAGCAGGACAGGTCCCAGAAACAGGCCGATCAGGCCAAAGGCATTGATCCCGCCAAGCACGCCCAGAAAAACCAGCAAAAACGGGATGCGCGTGGGGCCGCTGATGACCAGCGGCCGAATCAGGTTGTCGACCCAGCTCACCACCAGCGCGCCCCACAGAAACAGGCCCACTGCCGCCTGGGTTTCACCGTGCGCCAGCAAGCTCAGGGACAAGCCAATCCACACCACCGGGCCAATAAAGGGAATCAGCGAGATCAGCGCCGTGATCACCCCCCACAACGCAGGTGCCGGGAGGCCGGCTACCCAATAGCCCAGTCCTGCGAGCACGCCCTGCGCCAGTGCCGTCAGCACAATGCCGAACACCACTGCGCGGACCGTTACGCCAACCGCCTGGATGTAGCCGCGGGCCGCATCGCCCAGCCAGCGCGTGGCCACCCCGCGAAACTGCGCCAGCACACTGACCCCATGCCGGAACAGGAAAAACAGTGCGAACACAGCCAGCGCAAATTTCGCTGCGATTCGGCCAACGCCACCGGCCAGCGCCTTCATTGAAGCGGTATCCGCCAATCCCAGGACGCCAATCTGCGCACGCAACCACTCGGCATCACCCTCCACGCTCTGGTATTGCGCAGCAAACCATTCACCGCCCGGCCAGCTGCGCACGGCAGGAGGCAGCGGCGGCAGGCCCTGGGCCATCAGCTGCTTGAATGTCGCGGTCGCGGCAGCCACATCCAGGGCCACGGTGAACATCACCCACACCAGAGGCAACAACAGCATTGCCGCCACGCCCACGGTCATGAGCAAGGCAACGAGACTGGGGCGCTCGGGCAACCGGTCGAGCAGGCGCTGATGGAGCGGCCAGCTCACATAGGCCAGAATGCCCGCCCAGGCCAGGGAAGCGAAGAAGGGCGACAACACCCACAAGGTGAGCCCGAAAATAAAGACCAGAAACGCAAACG
The DNA here is from genome assembly GCA_019911765.1 of Thiobacillus sp. GTDB lineage: Bacteria > Pseudomonadota > Gammaproteobacteria > Burkholderiales > Thiobacillaceae > Thiobacillus. Next base: position 7,290 of record JAIOJU010000230.1, on the reverse strand, counting down.
CCACGACACGGCGAACGAAGGGAGAATCGATGTTAAGGGCCATATAACTAGTGGTCTGCTTCCGAAATAATGCAACATGAAACGGCGTCTTTTTCCGCATGGCGGCGTTGCTCGTCGTTGCCATAGAGCCCGCTATGTCGCCTCCTCGCGCCTTGCCCTACGAAAAAATCCATCCGTTTCATCTTGGTCACACTATTTCGGAAGCAGACCACTAGCTTACCGGATACACACCCGATTCAGGCATTGCCCGAGGTGGATGGGCGAGATGCTCAGGCTTCAGATCCCGGTGACAGGATTGCCCTCGCCGATCCAGCGGCTGATGCCATGACGCACGTTGTAAACCTGCGTATAGCCCCTCTCCATCAATTCACGCGCCAGGGCGTCGGTACGGTTGCCGGTGCGGCAGATCAGAACCACCGGATCATTTTTGCCCACCTCGGCCATGAAACGCGGCAGAAATTCCGGGTTGATCCGCCCGCTCGCATCAACGTAGGTCAGGGTGCGGCTGCCTTCCACCACCCGGGTCTGGCGCCATTCTTCCGGCCGGCGGATGTCGTACAAAGGCACGCCTTGCGCCAACAGGGCCTTGAGTCCGGCATTGTCGACGTTGGTGTAAGGCGGCTCGGCGCATCCACCGAGCGTGAGCGACAGCAGCAGGATGCCAAACAGACGCGGCCACATCAGCGTGTCCCCTTGCGCGTGGCAATCAGGCTGGCGATGACGCTCGACCCGATCAACACCGCGACGATGGCCAGCGACGCGCCGACCGGTACGTGGTACCACGGCAGGATCAGCATCTTGGTACCGATGAAGGTGAGCACCATGGCGAGACCATATTTCAGCAGATGGAAGCGGTCGGCCACGTCGGCGAGCAGGAAATACAGTGCGCGCAGGCCCATGATGGCGAAGATGTTGGAGGTGAAGACGATGAACGGATCGGTGGTGATGGCGAAGATGGCCGGAATCGAATCGACCGCAAACACCAGGTCGGTGACTTCGATCAGGATCAGCACCAGGAACAGCGGGGTGAAATAGCGCACGCCGTTCTTCATCACCACGAATTTCTCACCATAGTCGCCCTCGGCGATGCGCAGATGCTTGCGCGCGAACCGCAACACCGGGTTCTTCTCCAGGTCGGGTTCCTTTTCTGCCATCACCAGCATGCGCATGCCGGTCACCACCAGGAAAGCGCCGAACAAATAAAGCACCCAGCTGAATTCCTGTACCACCCAGGCCCCGGCCAGGATCATGACGGCACGCATGACGATGGCACCGAGCACGCCGTAGATCAGCACACGGCGCTGGAATTCGGGCGCGACATGGAAGGACGCGAAGATGAGCAGGAAGATGAACACGTTGTCCACCGACAGCGACTTCTCGATCAGATAGCCGGTCAGGAATTCCAGCGCCTTGCGATCGGCGATTTCCGACCCGACCGTGCCACTCAGATACCACCAAAGACCGGCATTGAACGCGAGCGCCAGGCTCACCCACACCAGCGACCAGCTGGCCGCTTCCCTGACGCTGACCTTGTGCGCCTTTTTGCCGCCAAAGACGAACAGATCCAGCGCCAGCATGACCAGCACGAAGGCAATGAAGGCGCCCCACATCCAGGGCTCGCCTATGGAGAGCGTGCTATTCATCTGCGTACTCAATTTTCGAATGGAACCACAAACACCCGCTGCCCACCTGGCTTGCGTGTCAGGCGGGCAGCGGCAAGCTGAAAGCCAGGTTTACTGCACCGCACGCAGCGCGGCGATGCGTTCTTCCAGCGGCGGATGCGTCATGAACAGACGCTTGATGCCGGATGCGCCGCCACCGCTAATGCCGAAGGCGGCCATCTTTTCCGGTAAAGGCGCCGGGTGCAGGTTGTTCAGGCGCTCCAGCGCCGCAATCATGTGCTGCTTGCCCGCCAGGCTGGCACCGCCGCGATCGGCACGGAATTCACGCTTGCGCGAGAACCACATGACGATGATCGAAGCGAGCACGCCAAGTATCAGTTCGGCGATGATCATGGTGACAAAGAAGGCCGGGCCGGTGCCGCGCTCGGTTTTGAACACGATCTTGTCCACCGCATGACCAATGACACGCGAGAGGAACATGACGAAAGTGTTGACCACACCCTGGATCAGCGCCAGCGTCACCATGTCGCCATTGGCGACGTGGGCGATTTCATGGCCGACCACGGCTTCGGCTTCTTCGCGCGTCATCTGCTGCAGCAGCCCGGACGACACCGCGACCAGCGCGCTGTTCTTGTTCATGCCGGTGGCGAAGGCGTTCACCTGCGGCGAATCGAAAATGCCGACCTCGGGCATGCCGATGCCGGCGTCGGCCGAGTATTTCTTCACCGTATCGACCAGCCAGAACTCGGTCGAATTCGACGGCGTCTCGATCACCCGCACACCCATCGACTTCTTGGCCATCCACTTGGAAATCGCCAGCGAAATGAACGAACCACCAAAACCCATCACCGCAGCAAAAATCAGCAGCGAGGTCAGGTTCAAGCCATTGGCATTGAGATAGGGTTCGACGCCCAGCAGGCGCATGGTGACAGACAGCACCAGCACGATAGCCATGTTGGTGGCGAGGAACAAAACAATACGTTTCATGGTGTTCTCCAGTTATTGCCCATACCGTGTTTGAACTGACAGTGCTCTCACGGTTACCTGACAGAGTATAGATTGCCAATTCACAATAAAATTCGATTTTTATACTGCTATTGTTCGGTTTTATCGATCCGAGATGCGCCATGCTCAATTACAAGCACCTGCATTATTTCCGTACCGTCGCCAAGGCCGGCGCCATCAACCGGGCCGCCGAGAAGCTGCACCTGACGCCGCAGACCCTGTCGGGGCAGATCAGCACGTTCGAGACCCGACTGGGCGTGACTTTGTTCCGCCGCACCGGGCGCCGGCTGGAACTGACCGATGCCGGGCGCACGGCTCTCAGCTATGCCGACGATATTTTCCTGGTAGGCGCAGAACTCGAGGAAGCCCTGCAAAACCGGCCCGGCGCGCGCGCGCACCCGTTTCGGGTCGGGATTGCCGACGTCGTGCCCAAGGCAATCGCCTACCAGTTGCTGTCGCCGGCGCTCACGCTGGAAGAGCCCGTCAAGCTGATATGCAAGGAAGACCGCCTGGAACAACTGGCCGCCGAATTGTCGATCCACCGGCTCGACATGGTGCTGGCCGACCGGCCCTTGCCTTCCAGCATGGACATCAGGGGCTACAGCCACCCGCTCGGCGAATGCGGCATCGCGTTTCTGTCCACGCGCACGCTTGCCGGGCAACTGACAGCGGATTTTCCCGCCTGCCTGCAGGACACGCCATTATTGATTCCGGGGGAAGACAGTGCGCTGCGCGTCCCGCTGCTGCGCTGGCTCGAACGCAAGGACATCCAGCCCACGATCGTCGGCGAATTCGATGACAGCGCGCTGATGAGCGCATTTGGCCAGGCGGGCGCCGGCGTATTCCCGGTGCCGCTGACCACGGCAGCGGAAGTCATGCGGCAGTATGACGTGGTCGAAGTGGGACAAACGCTGGATATCCGCGAGCGCTTTTTTGCCATCTCGGTGGAGCGGCGGCTGAGCCACCCCGCGGTGGTGGCGGTAAGCGAAGCTGCCCGGCTCAGGTTTCAGTTGCACCCGCCCGGCTGATGCCATGCAGCCAGTGCACCGCCTCAGCCGGCGTCAGGACCTGAAACAGCGAGGCGCAGCGACGCCGTAATTTGAGCAGCGCACGATCCTTGCTGACGAGCAGTTGCGCACGGGAAGCGGCGGCCAGTTCAAGGAATTTCTGGTCATCCGGATCGCTGCAGCGGGGCACCGTGTCTACCGATACGGCCTCTTCCCGCATGGACAGGGATTGATAGCGCGCGAGTAGTGCAGCCTGGCTGGCGGGATCCAGCGCAAACTCCGGGTACGCCAGTACGCGCCGCAATTCCTCCAGCGTCGCGCCCGTCACGGCGGCGTGCACACGTCCGCTTTCCAGCGCGCCCAGCAACGGGCGCGCTACCGCATCGTCAAAGTGCAGCAAATCGAGCACCACATTGGTGTCGAGCACCCACAGGGAGCCTGCTTCAGCAGAAATCATGCCCCACGCCGGCTGCCTGCGGGATGCAGTGCAAGGCGCGGGGGGCGAAGTGGAGTCATTCTCCACGAGTCACCCGCAACACCGCAATGCGCCCGCATGCAGCCGGCCCTCCGGGTTGAGGCCAGGATCGGCATCTGCGGCGTTGCAGCGCTTGGCAATGGATGGCCATTACCTGCGCACTGCGCCTTGCATCCATCCGATCCTGGCCTCAACGTGGGGCATGATTTCTGCTGAAGCAGGCTCCTATTCAATATCGGTGTGCTCGGCGATGAATTCGCGCACCCAGTGCTCCGGCTTGGCGCTGGAAAAACGTCCGACGATCTCGCCCTTGACGAACAGCAGCACAGTAGGGAAACCGCGCAGGCCATAGCGCCCGGCGAGCTTCATGTTGGCGCCCTCGTCGACTTCGACCTTGACCATGTGAAGCTTGCCGGCATGATGCGCGATGACGCGCTCCAGCACCGGCGTCAGCGCACGGCACGGCGGGCACCAGTCGGCCCAGAAATCGACCAGGATCGGCAGGGTGTGCGAGGCCTCGATCACGTCGCGATCGAAGTGTTCGAGGTGAGTATCGAAAATCAGGCCCGGAGCGGGGGCGGCGTGAGTGTGGGTCATGGTGAAGACGGAACGAAATGATTGCGCGCTATTTTGCCTCAACGGCGGGCCTTTTCGCCGGCCGTCGCTGGATGAGCGCCGGTGGCACGAAAAAAAACTTAACCGGCAAGGCAGGGACTGCTAACGTTACGCCATGGAAGAACGTTTCTATCGCGAACAGGAAATCGCGCGGCTGCCGGACTTCCTTCCCGCCGCCACCTACAATCTTGCGCACACGCTGCTGGCGCGCGCCGGCCAATGCCTGTTTGTGCCGATCCGCAGCCTGCAGTACATGGCGGTGCTGGACGCTGAAGAATTTATTTTCGTCGACAGCCAGAACCGCGCCTGGGTCGAACTGGCCTGGCAGCATTTCCGCCCGCAGGCGCGTGCAGCGCTCGACGAGCGCGTGCCGTTCGAGGTGGTGCATTACCTGCCGCAGGCAGCGGAAACCATGAAGCGCCTGCCAGGCGAGTTCCTCAAAGCGCTGCAGGTGCTCGCCGAACGCGACCTGCCGCAACAGGAGGCGCACGTCCTGCCGCTGGTGCGCCCGTCCCGCACGAAATGACGCGACCAGGCCGCAACGGGGCCATCCGTCCCGGGCGTGCCGACTGGACGTCGACCGCGCCGCGGTGTTAAAAGGCCTGCATGCGCATTTCATTCCCCCCTTGCCTGCCATGAGCGACCGCACCATTTTTTCCGTCCTGGTCGTGGAAGACAATGCGGATCTGGCGGCGAACATTGCCGATTTTCTGGAGGGCCACGGCCATCAGGTCGATGTGGCACAGGATGGTGTCACGGGCCTGCATCTAGCCGTCACCCAGCCGCATGATGTCATCGTGCTCGACTTGATGCTGCCCGGCATCGACGGCCTCACCCTGTGCCGCCGCCTGCGCCAGGACGCGCACTGCGTAACGCCGGTGCTGATGCTGACCGCGCGCACCACGCTGGAAGACAAGGTCGCCGGTTTCGGCGAAGGTGCCGACGACTACCTGACCAAGCCATTCGAACTGCGCGAACTGGAGCTGCGCCTCGCCGCCCTGGTGCGGCGCGCCAAGGCCGGCGAACGCCTGAACCGGCTGCAGGTGGCCGACCTCATGTTCGATCTCGGTACCCGCGTCGTACAGCGTGCCGGCCGCACCCTCAGCCTGCCCATGCTGCCACTGCGCATTCTGGAACTGTTGATGAAGCGCTCGCCCAACGTGGTGTGGCGACGCGAAATCGAACAGGCCGCCTGGGGCGATTCGCCACCCGACTCCGATTCCCTGCGCGTGCACATGCACACCCTGCGCGCGGCCATCGATCCCCCCGACCTGCCGCCACTGCTGCATACGGTGCGCGGCGTGGGCTACCAGTTAAAGGCGCCGGATGCTCCGCCCACATAGCCTGCGCGCACGCGTCGCGCTCTACTTCGCCGCCTTTGGCGCACTGCTCAGCGTCGTCATGGCGGTGATGATGTACCAGTCCGCCCACGACCTCAGCGTGCGCCTGGTCGACGAAACCCTGACCGCCGAACTCGACGACTACATCGCCCGCCGCGGACGCAACCCTCACTCGCTGCCGCCGGCCACCGTCACCCTGCAGGGCTATGTGCGGCAAGCCGGCACCAAGGATGGCGTACCGAATTACCTCGCCAAATTATCGCCCGGCCGTCATGAAATCCGCGTCGGCGACCTGTTCTACCGCGCCGCCGTGCTGGATCGCGACGACACGCGTTATTACCTGCTCTACGACATCTCCCTGAAGCTCAAGCGCGAGCAGCGCTTTGCCCAGCAGCTCAGCATCGTTGCCGTCGCCATGACCCTGCTCTCCACCATGCTCGGTATATTCCTGTCCGGTGCAGCGGTGGCGCCGGTGGCCAGGCTGGCCGCTCGGGTGCGGCACCTCCGGCCGGAAGACTGGGACCGGCCGCTGGCCGAGCATTTTCACGACCGCGAAATCGAGGAACTGGCCGGCGTGTTCGACCGCCAGCTCAGCCGCATGCGCGCCTTCATGGAACGCGAGCGCGCCTTCGGCGCCGACATGAGCCACGAACTGCGCACCGCGCTGGCCGTCATCCTCAGCGCCACCGAAGTCCTGCTCGACGACGACACGCTGAGCGACAAGCAGAAAGCGCGCGTGCAGCGCATCGAACGCGCCGCGCGCGACATGGCCGAACTCGGCGCTGCCCTGTTGCTGATGGCACGCGAGGACCACGCCCAGCCCGGCAGCGGCTGTCAGGTCGCCCCCGTGGTCCAGGAGGCGGTGGAAAGGCAGCGCCACGTATTGGGCAGCAAACCGGTTGGCGTGGACGTGCAGACCGACCCCACTCTCGTCGTCGCCGCCGACTGCGGGCTGGTCGACATTCTGGTCAGCAACCTGGTGCGCAATGCCTTTGCCTACACCGACGCTGGCAGCGTCACCGTCCACCAGGACAGCCACAGCCTCGTCATCTCCGACACCGGACGCGGCCTCCCCGCCAATGCCATCGACCAGGCCTTCTTGCGCCACTTCCGCGACATCAGCAGCAGCGGCGCCGGCATCGGCCTGTCACTGGTCAAACGCATCTGTGACCGCTACGACTGGCAGGTGCGGCTGGAGAGCGGGGAGCAACAGGGCACGACGGTGA
>JAIOJU010000229.1 GCA_019911765.1 Thiobacillus sp. | reverse complement strand
GCGCCGTGGCGGCGCATCCACACGACCATCTGGAAGATCAGCGCAGCGGCGACCAGCGGCATGAGCGCCTGGAACCACTCCAGCGTGGTGTCGTCGGCCCAGGCCTGGATGCCCAGCAAGGTGAGCGCCAGCAGCACGGCCAGCGCCAGCCCGGCGCCGACGCCGCCCCACAGCCAGCGCAGGGCGCGGCGACGCTGGTCGAGCAGCAAATCGGACTGGGCCGCGAGCCAGCCGTGCAGGATGCCGACGACCAGCATGGCCTCGATGGTTTCGCGCCAGACGATGAAGGCGGCGTTACCCATGATTTACCCTCCCTGAAACCAGGCGCCATAGGGCACTCGGGGAGAACAAGGCCGGGCAGGCTGCGGTAGCGCCGGTGAGTTGGGATGGGCTCATGGCGGGTTCCTTTATTGCGCGACGATGCGGCCCTTGGCCGTATCGGGATGGAATTCGTCGAAGAAGTCGTATGCGCCCGGTTTCAGCGGGGCGATGACGATGAAGGACTGGGCGCCGGGGGCCAGCACCTTTTCCTTTCTGAGTTGCAGGCTTTCGAACTCGATGGGTTCGCGCCCCTCGTTCCGGATGACAATCTTGAAGCGCACCCCGGCGGGAACCGCCAGGGTGGCAGGCGTCAGCCGCCCGTCCTTCGCCACCACCGTATAGGTGGGCAGATCGGCGTGGGCCGCGCCGGCATACAGGGCGGCGGCGAGGAGGAGCGGGCGGATGAGCCGGAGTCGCATGAGGTCTGTCTCAGAACGTGACCTGGGCGCGCAGGCCCAGGATATGGGCGTCGTCTGCGCTGCTGTCGGCACCGGCGCGGCGGATGAACTGATAATCCGGGGACAGTTCGAACTGCGGGTTCACGCGCCAGCGGTAGTACAACTCGGCGAGTTGCTCGGCGCCGGAGAGAGCAGGATTGGCGGTCTTGTGGCTGTCCGAGGCGGCGAGCCAGCCCACGGCCAGGCCGACGCCGTCGGCACCGCGATCCCAGTAGTTGCCGGAGAACTCCGCGCCCAGGGTAAGCGCTTGGTCGAAGGCCGGGTTGCCCTGCGCACCGTGGCCGTAGCGTCCCCACAGGGTGATGCCGTCGCCCACGCGCTGGTCGGCGGAAATGCCCCAGCCGCTCTGCGCCTCCAGGGTGACGCCGTCGTGGTGCATGGCGCGGCCGTTGCGCCAGGCATAGACACGGTAGTTGCCGGCGAGTCCGCCGAAGAAGCGCTGCGCGGTCTCTGCCTGGAGGATGACGAAGGGCTGCTGCAGACTGTCGCTGAAGGCCGAGCCTGTGTCGGAGCCGAACACACCGAGGGATACGCCCCAACCCAAGGGGGCCTGGGTGTCGTCGAAATAGGCCAGCCGCACGCCGGGGGTGAAGCCGTAGGCGTCCACGCCGGCGGCGCCGCCGGCGTCCAGCAGCGGGTTGTGCACGAAGGCCAGATTCATGAAGCGCACCGTCTCGTCATCGGCAGCGGCGTTCTGGTCGAAAAACAGGAACGGGTCGATCTTGCCGAAGTTGAGCTCCAGGCGCTGCCGGCTTTGGTCCAGGGGTTTCTCGTCCAGCGGCACCGAAAGCTGGTACCAGGCCTGGGCCAGGATAGGCGAGGCGTCGTCGGGCAGAGTTGCGCCGATCTGGAAGGCGGTGGCGTTGGGTACCGAGAACATCGGGTTGAGGCTGGCAAGGCCATTGCCCTGGCCCATGCGGAAGTGGAAGAACAGGCTACCCTCGCTGTTGCCCAGGCTGCCGCCGGGCAGACTCACCTGGGCGTCGCCGCGCCAGGACAACTGGTCTTCCGCGTCGCCCGTGGCGGTGGCGCCGCCGTCGGCGTGCTGCGCCACGGTGGTGAAGGACACGCCGGCGGCGATGCCCACCAGGGACTCCACCATGCGTGCCTGCTTCTGCATGCCCAGGGCCTGGAATTCCACGGCCTTCAGGCGCGTGGCGATCTCCGGCTCATCCTGGGACAGGCGGTCGTTGGCCACGGCCTCTTCCAACTTGGCATTGGCGCTTTCCAACTGCTTCACCCGGGTTTCCAGCGCGGCGGCGGGCGGGGCGGCCAGCTGCCGCTCCAGCTCGGTGTTGCGCGCCTCCAGGCGGGCGAGGCGGTCCTGCATCTGTTGCATGGCCTGGGCCAGTTCGACGGGCAATTCGGCCGCACCGGCGCTCGCGCTGCCGGCCAGCGCCATGGCCAGGACGAGGGGTTTCAAGTGGCGCATCAGTAACCTCCCCGCTTGCCGATGCGGGCGAAGGTGAAGTCCCATTCCACGGTGAACCGCTTGAACCAGGGTCGCACGCCGGTGAGCCGGTCGGTGTGGCGGTGGAAGTGGTGGCCGGCGTGGTTGCCTTCGTCGTTGGGCGGCAGCACGGTGAACTTGACGCGGTACTTGCCGGGTCCCATCAACTTGACGTTGTCGCCGTAGTGCGGACCGTCGCTGGCCACCATGGGCAGGAAGTCGCCCTTGATGCAATCGCCGCCCTGCTTGCAGACTTCGTACTTCACCAGCAGGTAGGGGATCCAGTCGCCCTCGGCGAAGCCGTTGGGGTTGTTGCCCAGGGCGCGGATGTCGGCCTCCAGGTGCACGTCCGCCTGGTTGGCGGGCAGCATCTGATGGCCCATCACGGATTCCATCTCCACCGGCTGTAGATAAACGCCGGCGATTTCCATGCCGCTACGCTGCTGCGGGGCGCCGATGGGGTATTCCGCTGCAAGGGCAGTGGTGGACAGGCTGGCGGCAAGGGCCAGGGCGGCGAGGGGGTGAACGATAGCCATAAACTTCTCCTTCTCAGTTAGAGCCAATGAAAAAATGCGTTGGCTGGCTACTGGGGCGGAGAGCCCGTTGGCTTGCTAAACCCCGGACGGGCCGGGTTGTTTCGTCGGGACCGGCTTGCGGGTTGGACGCAATCGATAACGTTTGCGGGCGTGCCTGATCGGCAGCACCAGCCGATCCCGGAAAACCCCCGCGTCACTGATAAGTGCCGACTGGCAGCACGGCTTTCCATCCATCTGAGGTGCTTCGACCCTGCGGGCAAGCTTGTTGCAGCCGGTTTGCGGTGGCGGTGTATCAGCCACCGCGTGGCGGCGATGACGATGTCGGAGGGGTCGTGAGATTGCGGTGTGGGCATGCCAGTCTCCTTGGGTTTAAGTGGCTGGCTGGCGCTTTGTGCGTTGGCGGGCGGGTGATGCAGTGGCAGACTTATTTGGTGAGAATCAGTTTGCCGTTCTTGGTAATGCGCAGGCGATAGTGCTCGCCGTTATGGCTGATCAGGATTTCCTGGCTGCCCTGAAATAAATAGTCCGTCGGGATGATGCCCGGCAGAAAAGTTCGTGCGCCGGACTCGGCCGGAGAATGGACGGATGAAGGTGTTTGCGTTTGCATGGCATGGGCGTCTGGTTCGGCTTGATCGGGTTTCATTCATACTGTTGCGTGTTTGTTTGGTGAATGATAACCATTCTCATTAATGTGTCAAGCGGTGGCGGCAAATATTTGCAAAAGGGGGCGGATGGAGTCCTCCAGAACCGCGGGCATGGCGGATGTGCGCTGGTTCAGCGCGGAGCGCAGGGGCAGCCGATTAGCCAAGCCCGTGAGGGACGGGGCGAACGATCCGCGTCTGGCCTCCTGCGCTTTACCCTTGCGAGCCTCCTGCGCGAGGGGGCCAGTCGCCGCGCAGCAGCGGTTGTGCGGCCAGCGCCTCGGGTTGCAGCGTGACGTGGCGGATGCCATGTTGTGTGTCCATCAGCCGGCGTGCGGCGGCGAGGATGCCCGGCCAGTCGGCCAGGCTGCGGATTTCCAGGTGGGCCGACAGCGCGATGGTGCCGGACGACAGGGTCCACACGTGCAGGTCATGCACCCGCAGCACGCCGTCGAGCCTGGCCAGATCCTGGCCGATGGTGTCGAGCCGGAGATTGAGCGGCACGCCCTCCATCAGCACGTGCATGACCTCGCGCAGCAGGCGCAGCGCCGAAACCAGAATCAGCGTCGCCACCAGCAGGGACAGCAGCGGGTCAATCGGGGTCCAGCCGGTGGTGACGATGACGATGCCGGCAGCAATCGCCGCCACCGAGCCGAGCGCGTCGCCCAGCACATGCAGCAGCGCGGCGCGGCTGTTGAGCGTGTGTTCGCCACGATTCAATACCCAGGCGACGGCGAGATTGATCGCGAGGCCGATCATCGCGACGCCGATGACGGTGCTGCCGGCAATGTCGCGCGGGGTACCGAAGCGGTCGATGGCCTCGTGCACGATGAAGCCGATCAACACCAGCATCAGCAGGCTGTTGAACAGGGCGGCCATCACTTCGGCGCGCACCAGGCCGTAGGAATGCCGCATGCTGGGCGGACGCCGCGCCAGCCAGGCCGCAGCGGCAGCCAGCCCCAGCGCGGAGCTGTCGGTGAGCATGTGGGCGGCGTCGGCCAGCAGCGCGAGCGAGCCTGACCACCAGCCGGCCACAGCCTCGATCCCGGCGAAGGCCAGCGTCAGCAACAGGGCAATGACCAGCGTACGCCCCTGCCCTGTATGGTGATGATGGTGGCCGTGTTCGTGGCCACCGTGATCATGCTCAGGAACGGCCACAGTAATCCGTCGGGTCGATCTGCAGGTTGAGTTCGGCGGAATCCTGTCCCAATCCGGCGATGTGATGCAGCGCATTGGCGTAGCGTGCCGACTCGCGCAGTTGGGTCATGGTCGGCGGATGCGGGTGGCCGTGCATGCGCGCCAGCCGGGCGCGGGCGGGCGCGGGCCAGTCCACTTTCAGGTTGGCCAGCACCTCGTCGGCCAGGTCGGGCCGGTTGCATACCAGTGCCATGTCGCAGCCCGCATTGAGTGCTGCGGCGACGCGTCCCACCACGCCGCCCGCCACGCTGGCGGCTTCCATGCAGAGATCGTCGCTGAAAATCGTGCCGTCGAATTGCAGTTGGTGACGCAGCAGCTTTTGCAGCCATATTTTTGAGAATCCGGCAGGCTGCGCGTCAACCTGCGGATAAATCACGTGCGCCGGCATGATCGCCGCAAGTCCGGCCTCGATCATCAGACGGAATGGCACCAGATCGGCGATGGCGATAGCGGCAAGGGTGCGCTCATCCACCGGGATGGCGACGTGCGAATCGGCCACCACAAAGCCATGTCCTGGAAAGTGTTTGCCGCAGGCGGCCATGCCCGCATCCTTCATCCCCAGCATCACGGCTTGTCCCAGTTCGAACACCGCATGCGGGTCGGCATGGAACGAACGGTTGCCGATCACCGAGGACGCGCCGTAATCCAGGTCGAGCACCGGAGCAAAGCTGAAGTCGATACCGTGTGCGCGCAGCTCGCTGGCCAGCACGTAGCCGGTTTCGCGCGCCAGATGCCTGGCCTGCTGCGGATGGGTATTCCAGATTTCACCAAAGGTACGCATCGGCGGCAGCCGGGTGAATCCTTCGCGAAAGCGCTGCACCCGGCCGCCTTCATGATCGACCCCGATCAGCAGGGGCGCGGACTTGAGCGCATGGATTTCGGTGGTCAATGCCGCCAGTTGCGCGGGATCCTGGTAATTGCGGCTGAACAGGATCACGCCGCCGACAAGCGGGTGGCTGAGACGGCGGCGGTCGTCATCGGTGAGTTCAGTGCCCGTAACATCGAGCATCAAGGGGCCCAGCGTCATGGTTGCTCCATTTTGAAGTGTGGCGTCACGATGGATTCTCCGCCGGGGGAAGGGGGGAACCGGATTGCTCCAGCACAACAAACGCCAGCACCAGGTCGCCCTCGTCCGATAGGGAAACATGCTGCGCCGTGATGCCGCGCGCCACCAGCCAACTCGCGAGTTCGGGTGCGCATTCGATCAAGGGCTTGCCGTGCGTATCGCGCAGCACCGCAATGTTGCGCAGCGTGACCGGTGCGCGCAGCCCGGTTCCCGTCGCCTTGGCGAAGGCCTCCTTGGCCGCAAAGCACTTGGCCAGAAAGCGCGCCGGGTCACGGCTGGCGTAATACCCCGCGTGCTCGGCGGGCGCGAGGATGCGGTCGGCATAGTGTTCGCCAAAGCGCGCGAGGCCACTGCGAATCCGCCCGGCGTCCAGCAGATCGGTACCGATGCCGTGGATCACAACGTCACCTTTACCGGCAAACCGGCCTTGCGAATCTTCTCGGCAAAAGCATCCAGCCATTCGATGGACAGTGCCGACAGACGGCTGGCCTGCGGTTGCATCGACGGGCGCGCCAGGTCAATTTCAGGCGCGGTGCCGCGCACCAGATCCGGCACCTGGCAATACACGCACGCCCAGTTG
>JAIOJU010000228.1 GCA_019911765.1 Thiobacillus sp. | reverse complement strand
CCTTGAGGCCGTTGTAAAGACGGTCACGCAGCATGCGGATGCGCTCGTTCTCGGTCGCCATTTCTTCCCTGGCGATGCGGAAGGCCTCACCCATGCCGACGATCTGATGCGTGGCCAGGGTACCCGAACGCATGCCACGCTCGTGACCGCCGCCGTGCATCTGCGCTTCCAGGCGCACGCGCGGCTTGCGGCGCACGTACAGCGCACCGATGCCCTTGGGGCCGTAGGTCTTGTGTGCCGAGAACGACATCAGATCGACCGGCAGCCTGGCGAGGTCGATCGGCATCTTGCCGGTGGCCTGAGCCGCATCGACATGGAAAATCACACCCTTCTCGCGGCAGATCCTGCCGATGGCTTCAATATCCTGAATCACGCCGATTTCGTTGTTGACCGCCATCACCGAGACCAGCACGGTGTCCGGGCGGATCGCCGCGCGCAGCACATCCAGATCAAGCAGGCCGTTTTCCTTGACGCCCAGATAGGTTGCCTCGAAGCCCTGGCGTTCCATCTCGCGCACGGTGTCCAGCACCGCCTTGTGCTCGGTGCGCACGGTGATGATGTGCTTGCCTTTGGTGCCGGCGTAGAAATGTCCTGCACCCTTGATGGCCAGGTTGTTCGATTCGGTCGCGCCCGAGGTAAACACGATTTCCTTGGGGTCAGCCCCGACCAGCGCAGCCACATTAGCACGCGCCTCTTCCACCGCCTTGTCGGCGGTCCAGCCGTAAGGGTGTGAACGTGAGGCCGGGTTGCCGAATTCCTCGGTCAGATAAGGAATCATCTTCGCGGCCACGCGCGGATCGACCGGAGTGGTGGCGGAATAATCGAAATACAGTGTCTTCATCGTTTTATCCAAGTTGAATCATTCAAGCAGCCAGCGTGATCTTCGATGCACGACGGTCCTGCAGCACCTTGTCCTTGCACTCATCCTGTTTGGCCACCAGCGTGGCCAGCGTTACGTTGTCCAGATAGTCGTAGATGTGGGCATTGAGCCCTGTCCACAAGTCATGTGTCAGGCAGCGATGTTCGTCGTGGCAATTCTCCTTGCCGCCGCACTGGGTGGCATCGATCGGCTCGTCCACGGCACGAATGATATCGGCCACACTGACTTCGGCAAGCGGTCGGGCCAGATAATAGCCGCCGCCGGGGCCGCGAACGCTTTCAACCAGTTCATGGCGACGGAGACGGCTGAACAGCTGTTCCAGATACGACAGGGATATATCCTGACGCTCGCTGACGCCAGCCAGCGTCACCGGGCTTTTACCGCCACGCAAAGCCAGATCCAGCATTGCCGTGACTGCGAAGCGACCTTTTGTGGTCAATCTCATGACTCATTCTCCTGAAATTTCGCCCGATACTATAAAATTCCCGAGCGTTTCAGTCAACTATTGCTTACCTGAGCAAATTAGTCAACTATTTTGTTCAAATAGTTCGGATCGAAATCATCCGGTTTGTCCTGATCGGCGGGCATTTCCACGCCCAGTTTCTGCAATTGAGCCAGGATCAGCTCCAGCCGGTGATCGATATGAGCCGAATGGTCAACCAGGCCATGTATGGCCTTCACCACCGGGTCATTCATGTCTGCCGAAATGGCATACGCCGAAAACCCGAGCTTTTCTGCCTGCTGGTTGCGCTGCTTCTCGGCACTGCTGTCCAGAATGCGCGCGGGAATACCCACCGCCGTCGCATCGCCCGGCACATCCTTCACCACCACGGCATTGGAGCCGACACGCGCGTTGGCGCCGATGGTGATCGGCCCGAGGATCTTGGCGCCCGCTCCCACCACGACGCCTGGCATCAGGGTGGGATGGCGCTTGCCCTTGTTCCACGATGTGCCGCCGAGTGTCACCCCATGATAGAGCGTGCAATCGTCACCAATTTCGGCGGTCTCGCCAATCACTACGCCCATCCCATGGTCGATAAATACGCGGCGGCCTATGGTCGCGCCGGGATGAATTTCGATCCCGGTCAGCCAGCGGCCAAGATGGGAGATAAAACGCGCCAGCCACTTCCACTCCATGCGCCACAACTTGTGCGATAGCCGGTGAATCACCATGGCGTGAAAGCCGGGATAGGTCGTGACGACTTCAAATGTCGAGCGCGCCGCAGGGTCG
>JAIOJU010000227.1 GCA_019911765.1 Thiobacillus sp. | reverse complement strand
AGGCCGCCGCCGATGACGACCGCATGGCGGTACTGGCTGGCGGCCTGCACCATCGCATCGACGTCGGCAATATCGCGAAAGCTGATCACGCCCGGCAGGTCGGCGCCCGGCACCGGCAGCATGAATGGGTTGGAACCGGTGGCGAGCAGCAGGCGATCGTATTCGGCGCGGGTGCCGTCTTCGGCTTCGACCGCACGCGCGCGGCGGTCGATCTTCACCACCTTCTTGCCCGTGTGCAGGGTGATCTTGTTGTCGCTGTACCAGTCGAGCGGGTTCAGCACGATGTCGTTCATCGTCTGCTCGCCCGCCAGCACCGGCGACAACAGAATGCGGTTGTAGTTGGGGTGCGGCTCGGCGCCGAACACGGTGATGTCGTAGATATCGGGGGCCAGCTTCAGCAGTTCTTCCAGTGTGCGCACACCGGCCATGCCATTGCCGACCATCACCAGTTTCATCCTGGGACCCTTGTCCATGGGGCTACTCATATCCATCCCGCTACTCCAAACATAAACGCTTAAAAAATGATGACCAGAAAAACCTTAAGCCTGTACATAGCAACGGCTATGCCATGTTTTCAGGAATACGTATCAAGCTGTTTTTAAAGCGATTCCAGGTTTGGCGTGATGGCAGGGCCGTTCTGCATGCACCATTCGGGTGCCATCATGAATAGCGTGCACCGAATTCACGCGGCCGCCCGGCCAAAGCCATTGATCGCGGTGATCGCACGCGCCTGATTGAGGTCTTCGGTATAGCCGGCGGCATACAGGCACACCGCCAGCTGGTTGCGGATGGGCAAGGGCAGGAACATGTGATCGCGCATGACATTGCCGATCCATGTGCCGGTTGCACGGGCATCCAGCGCGGGCAGGTTGCCATGGGAAGGAGAGTGCGCCTGCGCTTCGTAGACGCGCTGCGATTGCCCATCCTGCACCAGCACCATGTCCGGCCGCTGTTGCGGGTCGGCAAACGCCTCGCCTTCGCAGCCTTGCAGCATCAAGGCCTGCCCGCCCAGGGCTTCGAGCACGACTTGTGTCGTCGCCATTTCCGTTTTTTCAAGCACGGGCGTCACGCGCATCGAATGTTCGCCCAGCACATCGGCCTGCGCCACCAGGCGGGTGACCCAGCCGTCGATGCCCAGCCGCGCACGCAGGGCCAGCAGGGACGCCAGGCCGGGATTCAGCAGCGCCACCGGGGCAAACGCCAGCCCGTCATCGAGCAGACCGGCATTGACCTGTGCTGCCGTGCTGCACGGCATGATGCCCAGCTCGCGCAGCACATAGGCCGCAGCGACGCCACTGCCGCCTTCGAGCACGCCATGGATCAGCACCGGGATGCCGAAACTTTTCAGCAACAAGGCCAGGAGCGGGGTGAGGTGCGGACACGACCGCACGCCGTGATAGGCCGGCAACACCACCGTGCGATACGGGCCGGCCGGTGCGCTGAAACCGGGCAGGCGTTCGGCCAGCGCCATGTGCAGGCCGAGCCACCCATCCAGCCCGGGGTCGCGCTGATTGAGCGCCACCAGGAAGGCCGCGGTTTCCAGTTCCGGCACCCCGCCATCGAGCAAGGCGGCGCCCAGCGCACGTGCCTCGACATAAGCCAGGCTTTCGCCCGACTCGATCTGACGGATCAGCGTGGCGTAACTCATGGTTTTTTATCCGCGAAGGACGCGAAGAAACGCGACGAGAACCCAAGAAGAGAAAACCTGGCCTCACCCTTAAAGAAACAGCCTTTTCTTCGTGCCCCTTCGCGTCCTTCGCGGATGAAACCGGTTTTTGAATTCATGCCGCCACCCGTCCGGCCGACAACAGCCGCTTCAGTTCCGGCACGCACGAGCCGCACTCGGTCCCGCACTTGAGACTGGCCTGCAACGCCGCCAGATCGGCGCCCGCCGCGACAGCCGTGACGATGTCATCCCTGGCCACATTCAGGCAATTGCATACGATCGGCCCGCGCCCGGCCTTGCCTTCCGGAGCCTGTTCGACCGGTGCCAGCAGCCAGTTGCGCACTTCCATGGCCGAAGCGCCTTCGGCAATCAGACCCTTGATCCAGTCGCGCGCGGCGGTCTCGCCGGAAAGCCGGGCGCCGGTAATCACGCCTTCGTCCACGCGCACCTTTTTCCAGATGCCACGGCGCGCGTCCTGATAATTCATGGTCAGCAGCGGATCATCCAGTCCGAATGCCGCATCCATCGACCGCACCAGCGATTCGGGCAGCGGGCCTTCACTCGCGGTCTCGAATACCAGCACGGTGTTGTCGCGTCCGGTGAGACTGATGGAGGCGTAATCGAATTGCCCGATAAATGCCTGCGCACATTGCAGCAGGCTTGCGCCATCGCCGCGCCGCATGATCGTCCGCCGATACGGCAGCACGGCCTTCTCCACCTGCACGGCGGCATGCTTGAGTTCGGGTTGCCGGGAGACCGGATCAAAGCTGTCGAGCGTCAGGGTGTTCACGCCATGGCCGGCCATGAAACGGCCGCCCCAATGCATGGGGATAAACAGCTGGCCTGCACGAAGCTCCTCGCTCGCCTGCACCTTGATGACGAGGCTGCCGCGCCGGCTTCTGACCCGCACCAGATCGCCATCCTGAAACTGGCGACGCTCCATGTCCTGCCGGTTCATCGACAGCAAGGGCGCTTCGACATGGGCATACAGGCGGGCCACCAGTCCGGTCCGGCTCATGCCGTGCCACTGGTCACGCAACCGGCCGGTGTTCAGATGCAGGGGATAGCGCGCGTCGATCGGCTCGGCCACCGGGCGGTACGGCGCCGCATGAAAACGCGCGCGCCCGCTATCGGTCGGATAGATGCCGTCCGCATACAGGCGGGGCGTGCCGGCGGCCGCGCCTTCCGGAAACGGCCATTGCTGTGGTGCCTGATCCAGCAGCGCATAGCTCAGGCCGGTGATATCGAGATCGCGCCCGCGCGTGGTTTCACGATGTTCGTTGAATACAGCTTCCGGGCTGGCGTAGGCAAACAGTCGTGCGCCCTTTTCCGGCATCAGGCGCCGTGCAAAATCCGTGACGATGTCCCAGTCGGCCCGTGCTTCGCCAGGTGCCGAAACCGCGGCACGCACGCGCGAAATACGGCGCTCGGAGTTGGTCACTGTGCCCTCCGTTTCGCCCCAGGCACAGGCCGGCAGCAGCACGTCGGCATACTGTGCCGTCTCGGTATAGGCAAACGCCTCCTGCAGCACCACGCACTCCGCCACCTGCAGCGCTTCGTGCACCTGGGCCTGGTTGGGCATCGACTGTGCGGGATTGGTGCTGGCAATCCAGATTGCCTTGATCTCGCCCCGCTTCACCGCGTCGAACAGTTCAACCGCCGTCTTGCCCGGTGTCGCAGGAACCGCATCCACCCCCCACAAACGCGCGACTTCGGCACGATGCCCGGGATTGGCGAGGTCACGATGCGCCGACAGCAGATTGGCCAGCCCGCCCACCTCGCGACCGCCCATGGCATTGGGCTGCCCCGTCAGGGACAGCGGCGCCGCCCCCGGCTTGCCGATCTGCCCGCTGGCCAGATGCAGGTTGATCAGCGCGGCATTCTTGTCGACGCCGCAGCTGGACTGGTTCAGGCCCTGGCAATACAGCGACAGCGTGGGACCGGCCGCAAACCAGCGCGCCGCCTGCACGATGTCGGCCGCTGCCACGCCGCAAATCGGTGCGACCTTTTCCGGCGTGTACTCGCGCACCATCGCGCGCAGTTCGGCCCAGTTTTCGGTGTGCGCGGCGATGCTGTCGCGGTCGATCAGCTCTTCCCACAGCATCACGTTGAGCATGGCGTGAAACAGCGCCACGTCGGTGCCGGGCAAAATGGCCAGATGCAGGTCCGCCTCGTTGGCGGTATCGGTACGGCGCGGGTCCACCACAATCAGTTTGAGTTCGGGGTTGGCCTTGCGCGCGGCCTCGATGCGGCGAAACACGATCGGATGAGCGTAGGCAGTGTTCGATCCGGCGATGAATATCGTTCCGGCGTGATCGATATCCTCATAGCAGCCCGGCGGCGCATCGGCGCCCAGCGTGGCCTTGTATGCCGCCACCGCGGACGACATGCACAGGCGCGAATTGGTATCGACGTTATTGGTGCCGATCAGTCCCTTGGCCAGCTTGTTGAAAACGTAATACGCCTCGGTGGTGAGCTGGCCGGAGATATAGAACGCAACGGCATCCGGCCCATGTTCGCGAATGACCGAGCCGAATTTCCCGGCAACGTGATCGAGCGCCGCATCCCAGCCCACCCGCTGGCGCGGCGATGCCCTGTCGGTGCGCAGTTCAGGAAAAAGCACGCGGCCACCCGCCTGGGCAGACAGTGCCAGCGCCGCACCCTTGGTACACAACTTGCCATGGTTGGCGGGATGCGCGGGATCACCCTTCACGCCGGCAATCTTCCCGGCATCGGATTCAATCAGCACCCCGCACCCGGTACCGCAGAAACAACAGACAGATGAAACGACAGACATGGCCACTCCTTGTCCCTGTCTGCGAGCAGACTCTATGCCAGGTCGCGGCAGTGCAATGAAACCAAAGACTTAGCCCCATCCAGCGTGGTGAAAAAGGCGCTGCGCGCTCACCCACAGTGCGCAAACAGGAGGGCATGCTGCAAATTGGTGCGCCCGGTCAGACCGGGGCATTTAAGTCTGTGGCTGGCCAGCCGCTATATCACGTTACAGGCAGGTCTTCCGATTGACGGGCCCAGCCGGAATACCCGCGTTCATGATTGGAATCACTGTTCCAATGCGTACCATAGGCAGCCCCGTGACATAAGATGCAGTGCAAGCCATGGAACTTCAGATGGCAAGGCTTTGAATACGCGCCCGCTTATCCTTGGGTATAACGGTTGCGCCTGATCAACTATCCGGACAAGGCGGGGGAGGCACCACTTGAACATTCCTGGGTTTGTTGCCAAGCACCGAACCATCTATTTACGCATCGTCCCGCTGGGGATCGCATTGGTGTGGGCGTTTGCAACAATGCAGGTCATATTCGTGTATGAGCTTAAGGTCCCGCGTTATTTCTATATCGCCCCCACGCTGCTTGGGACGGTCATTGGCCTGCTGCTCGCCACCCTCGCCGCCCTCCGCGCGGAAGTGATGGATGGACAGCGCATGCTCCGCGCGGTGGCGGACATGGCCCAGGAGTTCATCTATGTTCGCCGCGTCGATGGCAGCTACGACTATGTCTCACCCTCCTGCGAGCAGTTGACTGGCTACCCGGCTGAGGATTTCTATGCCCAGCCAAGCTTCATGAATACCCTGGTCCATGCCGAAGACCAGGCCGTCTGGCACCAGCATGTGCATCACATGGATCACCTTGGCACACCGGAAAAACTCGTGATCCGAATTCAAACGCGCAGTGGTGAACTGCGCTGGATCGAGCATCTGTGCACCGATGTGCGTGATGCGCAGGGCAACATTCTGGGTGTGCGTTCCGCCAATCTCGACATTACCGAACGTATCGAGCATGAGCAGGCCCTGTCTATCGCTGCCGTCGCCTTCGAAACCCACGAGGCCATACTCATCACCGACCGCCACTCCCGCATCCTCCGGGTAAATCGCGCATTCTGTGAGATCACCGGCTATGCGGCCGACGAAGTCATCGGCCAGACACCCGAACTGCTCAGTTCGGGCCTCCAGGACCAGGCGTTTTATAGCGAGATGTGGACAACCCTGAACACGCTGGGGCGATGGTCGGGTGAGCTGTTTGACCGTCGCAAGAACGGCGAGATCTACCCGAAACACCTGACCATCACCGCCGTGCCCGACCCGTCCGGCGAAGTCGCCTATTACGTCGGCACCTTCAGCGACATCACGGAACGCAAGGAAGCCCAGGAAAAGATCAACCGCCTCGCCTATTACGATCCGGTGACGAACCTGCCCAACCGCCGCCTGCTGCTGGACCGGCTCGCACAAGCGACAGCGGCCAGCCAGCGCCATGGCCACCATGGGGCAGTGCTGTTCATTGACATCGACAATTTCAAGAATCTCAACGATACGCGGGGCCACGACGAGGGCGATCAGTTGCTGGTCGAAGTGGCGGAGAGCCTGTTGGCCTGCGTGCGTGCCGAAGATACGGTGGCGCGACTGGGAGGCGACGAGTTCGTGGTCCTGCTCGAAGACCTGGGCAAGGGCGGTCCGGCCGCGGCCTCCCAGGTGGAATCCACCGCCGAGAAGATCCTCCGTGCCATCAACCGGTCCTACCAGTTGAAGGGAAAGCCGTACTACTGCACCTCCAGCATTGGTGCGACGATATTCAAAGGCCAGGATGAAAATATCGACGAACTGCTCAAGCACGCCGACGTTGCGCTATACCGCGCCAAGGATGCGGGGCGGGCCCGCTTACGATTCTTCGATCCGGCCATGCAGGCCGCGCAGGATGCCCGGGCAGACATGGAAGCCGATCTGCGCGAGGCCATCAGCCAGCAGCATTTCGCGCTTCACTATCAGCCACAGGTGGATTTTGCCGGCAACATTCTGGGCGCCGAGGCCTTGCTGCGCTGGAAACATCACGAACGGGGAGAGATATCGCCCGCGGAGTTCATTCCGTTCGCGGAAGAGTGCGGCCTGATTATCCCCATCGGCCGCTGGGTCCTGCAGGCTGCCTGTGCCCAGATCAAGGCCTGGGAAGATCACCCGGTCGCCAATCAGCTTCGACTGGCGGTAAACGTCAGCGCCCGCCAGTTCATGCAGGTGGACTTTGTCGAGGATGTCATCCTGCAATTGCAAGCCAGTGGCGCCGATCCTGGCCGGCTCAAGTTTGAATTGACCGAAAGCGCACTGGTCGAAGGCATCGACGAAGTGACCGACAAAATGCGGCTGCTGAAAGCCGTCGGCATCAGTTTTTCACTGGATGATTTTGGTACCGGCTATTCTTCGCTGTCCTATCTGCGGCGCTTACCGCTCGACCAGCTCAAGATCGACCGATCGTTCGTCACGGACATCACCACCAACAACAGCGACGCGGTGATCGCCCAGACAATCATCGGCATGGCGCGCAACCTCCGGCTGGGCGTGATTGCCGAAGGCGTCGAAACACAAGAACAGCTGGAACTGCTTGAGCAGCTGGGCTGCCTTGGTTATCAGGGCTTCCTGTTCAGTCGTGCGGTGCCGCCGGATGAATTCGAACAGCTTGTGATGAATGTTGGCGCAATCAAAGCCGGGTAAATTTCCAGCCGTATCAGCATCGCCAATCGCCTGAAACCCGTATGTGCCCCGCTCCCCGGCCAGAACGGTGGCGGAATAGTCAGTTAATCATTCACCGCAGCCAGGCTCGCAGCGCCGCATTGGCATGCCTTGACTATCCCGGTTTCAAGCCTATGTTTGGAAGACGGTTACTGGGACACTCAAGCGTGTCATCCGGAATCTCTTTTAAAGGAGTGTGTCATGGCCAATCTAGCCCGTTTCGATCCCTTCAATCTCACCCGCGCTGACCCGTTTGGCGACATCGATGATCTGTTCAAGGGGTTTTTCGTGCGCCCGGTCCTGATGGAAGACCAGCCGCAGATGCAGATCAAGCTGGACCTGAAGGAGGATGACAAGGCCTACAAGGTGCACGCCGACATTCCCGGCGTGCAGAAGGAAGACATTCAGGTCGACATCGACGGCAACCAGATTTCGATCAGCGCCGAATCCCGAATGGAAAAGGAAGAAAAGAAGGGAGAAAAAGTGCTGCGGTCCGAACGCTACTGCGGCAAGGTCGCGCGCAGCTTCACTCTGGCGCACGACGTGGACGAGACCAAGTCCGAGGCCAAATACAGTGATGGCGTGCTGGAATTGACCCTGCCGAAAAAGGCGGCCAGTTCGAGCAAAAAACTGACGGTTCAGTAATTTCCCAAAACCACAAAGGGCGACGCCGATGACGGGTGCGTCCTTTGTGATTTCCGATCGATCTTTGGCCACGCCCGGTGATCATGGGCATCTGGCAAGACGCGCCTGGCAGACTGGCTTATGCTTGCGCTGTGTTCAACACGACAGCCCGGCTGGAGTCGCGGCTGCATCTGCCATGGAAATCCTGCTTCTGACCGTCCTGATTATTCTGAATGGCGTGTTTGCCATGTCGGAAATTGCCCTGGTGACGGCACGCCGCGCACGACTGGCCAAGCTGGCCGACAACGGCGACCGCTCGGCCGCCGTGGCCATCAAGCTGCATGACGATCCGACGCGATTTCTGTCGACTGTCCAGATCGGCATCACCTCGATCAGCATACTCAATGGCATCGTCGGTGAAGCGGTGCTGGCTGAACCGCTGTCGATCTGGATGCAATCTTTTGGACTGGATGCAAAAACCAGCGGTCTTGCTGCCACCGCGCTGGTGGTGATTGTGATCACCTACTTTTCCATTGTGATCGGCGAACTGGTGCCCAAGCGCATCGGCCTGTTCAATCCCGAGGATATCGCCCGGCGAGTGGCGCGGCCGATGAACCTGCTGGCCCTGCTGGCGCGCCCGTTTGTGCGTCTGCTATCGGTATCGACCAACGGGGTTCTGCGCCTGCTGGGCAAGCAGCAATCCAGCCAGGCGGATGTAATCGAAGAGGAAATCCACGCCCTGCTACAGGAGGGCTCGGAGTCGGGCGTGTTCGAGCAACAGGAGCGTGACATGGTGCGCAATGTGCTGCGACTGGATGACCGCTCGATCAGTTCGCTGATGATTCCGCGCAGCGAGATTGTGTACCTCGACACCATGCTGCCGCTGCAGGACAACCTGAAGCGCGTGGCCGAATCGGCGCACTCGCGTTTTCCTGTTTGCCGGGACAGCCTCGACACCGTGCTGGGCATCATCAGCGCCAAACAGCTGTTCAATCAAACGCAATCGGGCGGCAAGGTAGATTTGACCCACCAGCTCATGCCCGCGATCTTTGTGCCGGAAAGCCTTACCGGAATAGACCTGCTGGAACACTTTCGCGCATCCGATGCGCACATGGTGCTGGTGGTGGATGAATACGGCGAGATCGATGGCCTGATCACGCCGCAAAATGTGCTGGAAGCACTGACCGGCGAATTCACACCGCGCAATCTGGAAGATGCCTGGGCAGTGCAACGCGAAGACGGTTCCTGGTTTCTCGACGGCCTGATTCCCATCCCTGAATTGAAGGATCGGCTCGGCCTGAAAAACGTGCCGGATGAAAGCAAGGGCCGTTACCACACGCTGAGCGGCCTGGTGATGTGGCTGGCCGGACGGCTGCCGCAAACCGGCGACGTGTTCACTTGGGGAAACTGGAAACTGGAAGTGGTGGACCTCGACGGCAAGCGCATCGACAAGATTCTCGCCACGCCGGTCGAGCCTCTCGCGCAAGACAGCGCTGACGAAACCGCCTGATTCCGCTGGGCACCGGCTTCGTTTGGCTAATACTGTATGACAAGGCGCTCTACAAGCTACGCCAGCTGGTCGAGAACGCCTTCCTGCATCACTAGCGGTAGCGCGGGGTCGCCACCCGCTACGCGAAAAACCTATCCTCTTTCGTCGCCACAGTGCAAATTCGTTGCCTCGCCCTTGGGTTGGCTATCTCGTGACGACACTATCTAATTATCTACAGGTTGACATATTCCAATATTCGTTGGAATATTTGCTCCATGGATAAACGCAAAACCAAAGACCTCCTCTACGAAGAAGTGGCCCGCATCGGCAAGGCGGTTTCCAGCCCCAAGCGACTGGAGCTGCTGGACATTCTGGCGCAGGGAGAAAAAACCGTCGAAGCCCTGGCCGCCGAAGCCGGCATCGACATCAAGCTGGCCAGCGCGCACCTCAAGGTGTTGAAGGCAGCACACCTCGTCATGGCCGAGCGCGATGGGCGCTTCATTGCCTATCGGTTGTCTGGTATGGACGTGAGCGCACTGTGGGTCAACCTGCGCACGGTGGCGGAAGAACACCTGGTTGAACTCAAGGTCGCGCTAGAAGGGATTTTCTCCGCGCCGGAAAAGCTCGACACCGAAACGCGGCGTTCGCTGATGAACAAGGCGCGACGCGGCGAGGTGATTGTGATCGACGTGCGCCCTGCGGCCGAGTATGGCAGCGGCCATCTACCTTTTGCGCGCTCGATGCCGCTCGATGAAATCCGCCAGCGCATCAAGGAATTGCCCGCCGACAAGGACATTGTCGCGTACTGTCGCGGACCGTTTTGCATGATGTCGGCCGAAGCGGTGGAACTGCTGAAAAAGCACGGCTACCGCGCGCAGAAAATTACCGACGGCACGGCGGAATGGCTGGCAGCCGGATTGCCGCTGGCCGAATCCTGATCACCCCCCTCACAAACCAAGGAGCCACCATGAACCACCCCCTTCATCTGATCAAGCTCGGCGTCCTCCTGGCCAGTGCCGCTGTTCTGATCGCTCCCGCCCGGGCGGAAGACAACCCCGTCGTGGTCGATGCGCTCTCGGGATACATGGATTTCGCCGAATACGGCAGCAGCCTGATCTGGCCGGAACAAATCCCGAAGGAAGACTGGAAAAAAGTCTTCATCGTCGATGCACGGGATGCGGCCCAGTATGCGAATGAACACATACCCGGCGCGATCAATATCGACTGGCGTCAGTCGGTGGCGCGGCGTGCCGAGCTGCCGAAAGACCGCATGGTGGTGGTGTATTGCAATTCCGGCTCGCTGTCTGCCCAAGCCGTTTTCGCCCTGCGCCTGCTCGGCCACGACAACGTGAAAGTGCTGCAGGACGGCATCGAGGGCTGGAAAGCCAAGGGCGGCTTCGAGGCCAATGCCCGCGCCAGCGCCAGTTCCGGCAAACCGGCCGGGCACTGATCCAGCCAGACGGCAAAACGATCATTTTCGGAATTTGACAGGAGCCAGGCATGGACATCCTTGCAATCCTCGCCGGCATGGTGACCGGCATGGTGCTGGGGCTATTCGGCAGCGGCGGCTCCATCATCGCCCTGCCGGCGCTGATGTATCTGCTCGACGTGGCGCCGAAATCAGCCATCGCCATGAGTCTGGGCGTGGTGGGGGTCACCGCCACCATCACGACCCTGGACCACTGGCGGCGCGGCAATGTAGTGGTGCGCGTCGCGCTGGTGTTCGGCCTGTTCGGCATCATGGGCACCTTCGCCGGCGCGCGGCTGGGCCTGCTGACACCCGTGGTGATCCAGCTCGGCCTGTTCGCCCTGGTGATGTATGCCGCCGCCTGGCGCATGCTGCGTCCTGCAAAATTGCAACCAGCGCAGTCTGTTGCGGCATCGGCGGGAGACGGGCTGGTCGTCACATCCGACGGGTCGGCTGTCATCAGTCATTGCCACCACTTTTTCTCGCCCTGCATGGGTCGCATCGCCCTGCATGGCATCGGCGTCGGCATGCTCACCGGGCTGGTGGGCGTGGGCGGCGGCTTCCTGATCGTGCCGGCCCTGGTGCTGCTCTCCGGCATTCCGATGAGGCAGGCCGTGGGCACCTCGCTCGCCATCGTCGCCGCCAAGTCCTATGCCGGTTTCGCCGGCTACATGGGTGGTGTGCCGATCGACTATGCCCTGATGGCCGCCTTCACCGGCGTCACGGTGCTCGGCAGTTTTGCCGGCGCGCACCTGTCGTCACACATTTCGCATGACACCCTGAAAAAGGCCTTTGCCTGGTTTCTGGTGGTGGTGGCCACCTATATTCTGTTCAAGAGCGTCATCGGCGGATGACAATGCACGCCACGTCGACCACCATGATGCAGGCCAACTCGCGCAGCAACATCCTGATCCTGGCCTTGAGCCAGGCCTTGATGCTGTCCGCCATTGTCCTGTCGATGGCGCTCGCCGCGATTCTCGGCGGCATGCTCGCGCCCGACAAGGGGCTGGCGACACTTCCCATTGCCGTAATGGTGATCGGCACCGCCATCGCATCACTGCCCGCGTCCATGCTCATGCGCCGGCATGGGCGGCGTCAGGGCTTCCTGATCGGCGCAGTGCTTGGCATTGCCGGTAGCCTGTTGTGTGCCTATGCGCTCCACGAATGGTCTTTTTCAGCCTTCGTCGCCGGACACTTTTTGCTCGGCAGCTATCAGGGCTTCGCCAACTACTACCGTTTCGCCGCTGTCGAGGCGGCGGGTCCGAGCCAGGCCAGCAAGGCCATTTCCCTGGTGGTGGCCGGAGGCGTGGTCGCGGCCTTTCTCGGTCCCCAACTCGGCCAATGGGGGCGCGACTGGATCGGAGGACAGATATTTGTCGGCTCCTATCTGGCGCAGGCTGCCTTGAGCCTCATCGCATTGATGCTGATCTCCCGCCTCCACCTGCCCAAGGCGACCGCCACGCACGCCGGCCTCTCACGCTCGCTCCGCGAAATCCTGAGCCAGCCCGCCCTGCAGGTTTCGATCTTCGGCGCCGCAATCGGCTATGCCGTCATGATCATGGTGATGACAGCAACCCCATTGGCGATATTGGGCTGCGGTTTGCCGGGAACAAGCGTGACGCCGGTGATCCAGTGGCACGTGGTCGGCATGTTCGCGCCATCCTTCTTCACCGGTTCGCTGATCAAGCGCTACGGCGCACCGCGCATCATGCAAATTGGATTCGTCCTGCTGCTGGGCAACGTCGCGCTGGCGCTGTCAGGCGTCGAGTTCCTGCATTTTCTGTCGGCGCTGGTGTTCCTCGGTGTCGGCTGGAATTTTGCCTTTATCGGCGGCACGACGCTGCTGACCCAAACCTATCGGCCCGCCGAACAATTGAAGATACAGGCAGTGAACGAATTTGCCGTCTTCGGCCTGGTGGCGCTGGCCAGCCTCTCGGCAGGCTGGCTTTATGATCGCTTCGGCTGGATCACGCTGAACCTGGCCGTGGTTCCCCTTCTGCTCGCTGCGCTGATCGCGACCATCGGCATCGAACGCCAAATGCGCCGGGCGGTGCCCGCGGTTTGAAGCGGCGCCCTCACAATTCCGATAAACAGTCTGGAGCCGAATAGATGAATCCAGCCGACTACGATGCCTGGTATGACACCCCGCGCGGTCGCTGGATCGGCGAAACCGAATTCCGTCTGGCCTCGCGGCTGCTGAATGCAAGGCCGGGAGCAAGCCTGCTCGATGTCGGCTGTGGTACCGGCTGGTTCACGCGCCGTTTCGCCCGGCAGGGCCTGCAAGCCACCGGCCTTGATTCCAGTCCGGAATGGCTGGCCTATGCCCGCGCCCACAGCGACCCAGCCATACGCTGGGTGGAGGGTAATGCTCAGGCGCTGCCGTTCTCCGACGCACACTTTGACCATGTACTCTCCATTGCTGCGCTCTGCTTTGCGGACGATGAGCAAAAAGCCGTCGCCGAAATCGTGCGGGTGGCACGGCGCAGCTTCGTCATCGGCTGGCTGAACCGATCCAGCCTGCTTTACCGGGACAAGGGGAAAAGCGGCGGGAGCGGTGCTTACCATGGCGCGCGATGGCATACCGCTCGCGAAGTCCTGTCCATGTTTTCCGATATTCCAGCGCACCGCCTGACCGTTCGTTCGGCTATTTTTCTACCCTCTGGAACCCGGTGGGCCGCCGTGCTGGAGCAAGGCATGCCCAATGCCATGCGCTGGGGTGGAATGCTTTTGGTGTATGGCGAAAAGGCTT
This sequence comes from Thiobacillus sp., assembly GCA_019911765.1. GTDB lineage: Bacteria > Pseudomonadota > Gammaproteobacteria > Burkholderiales > Thiobacillaceae > Thiobacillus. Next base: position 504 of record JAIOJU010000227.1, on the reverse strand, counting down.
GAATTTGAGCAGACTGGGCGAACCGGGATGCCAAGGAAGATACTGAACAAGCTGGTTTGCTTTGTGGTTCGACGAGCTCACCACGAACGAAATCAACCACTTGCCGTTCGTCCTGAGCCTGTCGAAGGAAGCCTGTCGAAGGAAGCCTGTCGAAGGAAGCCTGTCGAAGGAAGCCTGTCGAAGGACTTGTTCAGTGTTTCCCAAGGGCAAGACAGGTTTCTGGCCCGGGCTACTCAACCCACAATGTTTTCCTGGAACTGTTGCTGGATTTCATCGATCAGCGCACGGTTTTCGATGAGCGCATTGACGCAGTGCGCATCCAGCTTTTTGCCTGCCAGCTTGCGCAACAGATCGAACGCATCGTCGTTGCTCCAGGCAGGCTTGTAGGGACGGCGGCTGGTGAGTGCGTCGAAAATATCGGCCACGGCGACGATACGCGCCTCGACCGGAATGTCCTCGCCCGCCCGCCCATCCGGATAACCCGAGCCATCGACTGACTCGTGA
>JAIOJU010000226.1 GCA_019911765.1 Thiobacillus sp. | reverse complement strand
TCGTCCGGCATCGGCGGCGGCGGTTTCATGATGATTCATCTGGCCAGAACCGGCGAAACCTTCATCGTCGATTCGCGCGAGCGCGCGCCGGCTGCAGCCCGCGCCGGCATGTTTGCACCCGATGGCACGCCGATGCCCTTTCCGCTGGCTTCTACCAGCGGCCTGGCCGTCGGCGTACCCGGAACCCTGCGCGGGATCGATACGGCATTGCGCCGCTGGGGCACGCGACGGCTGGGCGATACCCTGGCCCCGGCAATCGAACTGGCCGAACACGGCTTCCGCATCAACCGTTTCATGGCGGAAGACATCGCCAACGATGACGGCCGTACCCAACTGCAAGCGGAAACCGCTGCAATCTTCCGGCCCGGCGGGGTGCCTCTGGTAGAAGGCGACTGGCTGGTGCAACCCGATCTGGCAAAAACCCTGAAGCTGCTGGCGGCCAAGGGCCCGGATGCGTTCTATCGCGGTCCCATGGCACAGGCCATCGTGAAAGCCCAGCAACGCAGCCGGGATGAGCTCGGTACGGCAGGCAAAGGGCGCATGACGCTGGCCGACCTGGCACAGTACCGGGTCACCATACGCCAGCCGCTGATCAGCCACTATCGCGGCTGGACGCTGGCCGGCATGCCGCCACCCTCTTCCGGCGGCCTGACCACTTTTCAGATTCTGAAGTTGCTGGAGCGTTTTCCATTGGGCGACGCCGCACAGGGCTACGGCTTTGGCAGCCCCAAAACCCTGCACGTGATGATCGAAGCGATGCGCCTGGCCTTTGCCGACCGCGCCGTGTGGATCGGCGACGACGATGCTGCGCCGGTGCCACGCAAGGGTCTGCTGCATCCTGATTACCTGGCACCGCGATCCGCGCTGATCGAGCCAGATAGCCGCATGGAATTCGCGGAGGCAGGCGACCCCCGGCCCTGGGATGCGATTCAGGCCATACAACCTGAACCCTCGTACGCCAGGCAGGAAAGCCCACATACCACGCACTTTTCCATCGCCGACCGCTGGGGCAATGTAGTGAGCTATACCAGCACCATCGAATACACCTGGGGCTCGGGCATCACCGTACCGGGCTATGGATTCCTGCTCAACAACGAACTGACCGATTTCAACTTTTCCCCCAGCGCCAACGCTGCAACAGGCAACCCCGGCGCCAACGACGTCGCCCCCCGCAAACGCCCGCGCTCCAGCATGGCGCCCATGCTGCTGTTCAAGGCGGGCAAGCCGGTGGCGGCATTCGGTTCACCCGGCGGTTCGACCATCATCAACTCGGTGCTCAATATCACGCTGAATCTGATCGACCATGGCATGAGCCTGCAGCAGGCAATCGACGCCCCGCGCCTGTCGGTCACCCGTGCAGGCGGCCAGATAAGCTGTGAAGGCGGCGCGTCTTTCATGCGGCCCCGGTTCGGCATTGCCAGCCAAAACACCCTGCGCAAGCTGGGGCATGACGGTTTGGGCGAAGCAGATACTGATGGCTGCCAGCAGGTCATCGGATCCGTCCAGGCAGTGGCGATTGATCTGGCAGGCGGCGCACAGGTCGGTGCCGCCGACCCGCGTCGTGAAGGCACGGTAACCCAGGTCAAGTCGGCTGCCAGCCAATTGACTGGCAGGTAATCCACACAGAGAGTTTGCCTCAGCCCGTTGAACTCACCGATGGATTTCCACCAGGCGGGAATCTGTCGGTGTTAGGCCAAACAATCAATCAGGATTTCGGCTGATCAGGCTTCATCCTGAATTTGTGTACAAGTGACACAAATTGATATATTTACGGAGATTCATATGTGGATATATCAATCAAAATGTTTCATTTGGCGGGTGCATACCCCCTGATGAAGGGCGAATGAAATTCACCGGATAATAATTACGTCTGCCAATGAAATGGTCCATCGAGCATAAGGTACTTGCCGGGTTTACCGTGGCACTGGCTATTCTTGCTGCCATCGGCGGGCTCGCCTATCAGGCTACCGTGAGCTTCATGCGTGCCTCCAGCCAGGCCTCGCACAGCCAGAAAACCATCACCGCCCTGGAAGAAATTTTCTCCCTGACCAATCAGGCCGAAACCCGTCAGCGCATCTACCTGATCAGTGGCGACGAACGCCATCTCGCCCCACGTCAATCCTATATTGAGCGCATCCAGATGCTGCTCGGCAAGATACACGACGCCACTATCGCCGATCCCGGCCAGCAGGCATTGCTGCGCCAACTGAACACACATGTAGACACACGTCTCGCTCTGCTGGAAGGCGTACTGCAAGTACGGCGCGAGCAGGGCTTCGAGCCGGCACGCCTCAAACTGATGGCTGGCGACGGCGAGCGCGAAATGGCTGCCATCCATGAAACCGTGCTGCAACTGGAGAAAGGGGAAGCGGCCCGTTTGCAGCATTGGCTGGATGCTTCCCGGGAAAATTCCGACCGGATGCTGGTCATCTTCTTTGTGGCCCTGGTTTCTGTTGCCGTTTTCTTCGGCGTGCTGTTTCTGTTCATCGTGCGCGAAATGGCCGAGCGCAAACAGGCCGAGGCGGCGCTGCGTGAAAGCGAAGCACGTTTGCAGGCCATCTTCGATACCGCGGTGGACGGCATTATCACCATCGACGAACGCGGCATCATCGAACGTTTCAACCCTGCCGCTGAGGCCATATTTGGCTACAGCATGGCCGAAGTGGCCGGAAAGAATATTTCCATGCTCATGCCCTCCCCTTACCGAGAGGCACATGACAGTTATCTCGCCCACTATCTGCAGACCGGCCAGAAGGCCATCATCGGCATCGGTCGTGAAGTGATCGGCCTGCGCAAGGACGGCACCACCTTCCCCATGGATCTGGCAGTAGGCGAAACGCGCCAGGGCGGGCGCTGCATGTTCACCGGGAGCGTGCGCGACATCAGCGAGCGCAAACGGATTGCAGAGCAGGAAGCGCTCCTGATGCGCGAGCTGGAAAGCGCCAACGAGGAACTCAAGAATTTCGCCTATGTCGTTTCCCACGACCTCAAGGCGCCGTTGCGCGCCATCGGCTCGCTGGCGGACTGGCTTTCCGCGGATTACGCCGACAAGTTCGACGCCGAGGGCAAGGAACACATGCGCCTCCTGGTCAGCCGCGTGCACCGCATGGACAGCCTGATCGACGGCATTCTGCTGTATTCACGGGTCGGCCGGGTCAAGGAAACCGCCGCCCCGGTGGATCTCGACAGTCTGGTGCGTGAAATCATCGATCTGCTGGCGCCGCCGCCGAACATCGCAGTGACCATCGAAACGCCCCTGCCCACCATCGTGACCGAACCGACCCGCATCCAGCAGGTATTCCAGAACCTGCTTTCCAATGCCATCAAATACATGGACAAACCCGAAGGCAAAATCCGCTTCGGCTGCGTCGCCGAGGGCAGCGAATGGAAGTTCAGCGTGGCCGACAATGGCCCGGGGATTGAAGAACGGCATTTCGACCGCATCTTCCAGTTGTTTCAGACCCTCGTCCCGCGCGACAAGGTGGAAAGCACAGGCGTCGGACTTTCCCTGGTCAAGAAGATCGTGGAGATGTATGGCGGACGGATCTGGCTTGAATCCAGCATGGGGGAAGGCAGCACCTTTTTCTTCACCCTGCCCCGAAACATAGCAAACCTGCATGCAAACAAAGGAAAAACATAATGAGAATCCCCAATCAAACCATCCTGCTGGTCGAGGACGACGAAGTGGACGCCATGACCGTGAAGCGTGCGCTGAAGGACCTGAACGTCACCAACCCCCTGGTGGTCCGGGAAAACGGCGAGGAAGCGCTGGCCTACCTGCGCGATCCCAACAACGAAAAACCCTGCCTGATTCTGCTTGACCTCAACATGCCCGTCATGAGCGGCATCGAGTTCCTGCAGGTGGACAAGCAGGATGATGCATTGAAGGCCATCCCGGTGGTGGTGCTCACCACCTCGCAGGAACAGCAGGACAAGGTAGCGAGCTTCAATCTCGGGGTTGCCGGCTACATGGCCAAGCCCGTGATCTACCAGCAGTTCGTCGAAGTCATGCGCACCATCAACGCCTATTGGACCATCAGCGAAATCCCGCTATGACCAGACCGCAGATCCGCGTGCTCGTGGTAGAGGACGACATGGTCGACCGCATGGCCTGCCGCCGCGCGCTCGTGCAGAACGCGGATTTCGAATTCATCATCACCGAGGCCGAATCCGGTGGAGAGGGACTGCAACTCGCACATGGGCAAAAACCGGACTGCGTGCTGCTCGACTTTCACCTGCCTGACATGAATGGTCTGGAGTTTCTGGCTGCGCTGAAAAACGATCTGGGAGAGATCCCGGTGCCGGTGATGATGCTGACGGGTGCCGACAACGCCTCGGTCGCGGTAGAAGCCATGAGGCGCGGCGCGCAGGACTATCTGGTCAAGGATACAAACCGCCAGTATCTCGAACTGCTGCCCGCCGTCATTCAGCGTGTACTGCGCGAGCGGCAAATGCTGCTGGAAAAGCGGCACGCCGAAACCCGGCTGGTCCAGGCCGAGGCACAGTACCGTTCCCTGGTCGAACAGATTCCGGCAATCATCTTCACCGCCGCACTGGATGTGCCCGGCAACCTGATCTACGTCAGTCCGCAGATTCAGCAGCTTGGCTATTCCCAGGAAGAATGGCTGGCGAATCCAGGTGGCGTGCTTAACCACATTCACCCGGACGACCAGGCACGGGTGCTCGCAGACTTTGCCCACTGTTACGAAACCGGTGAGCCGCTGCGCTGCGAATATCGCCTGCTGACGCGCAATGGCGCACCGCGCTGGTTCCTGGATGAAGCCCGCGTGGTTCACGATGCGGATGGCGTACCCCTGCTCCTGCAGGGCGTGCTGATCGACATCACCGAGGACAAGCGCCGCGAGGCGGAACTCGATTTTCACCGCCGTCATCTTGAGCGGCTGGTGGCCGAACGCACTGACGAGCTGGAAAAGCAGACCGAAATGCTCAGGTCGGCCAACGTCAACCTGGTAAAGGAAATCGACGAACGTCACCAGGCCGAACGGGCTCTGCGCGCGGGTGAAGCACGCTTCCGCCTGCTGCTTGAGTCGGCCGGCGAAGGCATCTACGGGCTCGACAGCGAAGGCCGCTGTACCTTCGTCAACGAGGCCGCGCTGGCCATGCTCGGCTTTGCCCGCGACGAACTGCTGGGGCGCGAGATGCACAGCCTGATTCACCACACCCATGCCGATGGCAGCACCTACCCAACCGAGGCCTGTCCCATTTACGATGCCTTCCGCAAGGATCAGCCCGCCCATGGACTGGTGGAGCTGCTCTGGCGCAAGGACGGCAGTTCCTTCCCGGCGGAATATTCGGTGCGGCCATTGCGTGAGACCGGACCTGAAACGGAACACGTCAATGGCGCGGTGATCGTGTTCCGCGACGTCTCCGAAGCGCAGGCCCTGAGGCACTTGCTTTCGTACCAGGCCACGCACGATGCGCTCACCGGCCTGGTCAACCGGCAGGAGTTCGAGCGCCGGCTGGAACGCATACTCATCGAAACCCGTGGCGATGGCGAGGCGTACACGCTGCTCTATCTTGATCTCGACCGCTTCAAGGTGGTGAACGACACCTGTGGCCATGCCGCGGGCGACCAGTTGTTGCGGCAGATCACGGAGCGGCTGCATGAGCGACTGCGCGATCGGGACACCCTGGCACGGCTGGGTGGCGATGAATTCGGTGTGCTGCTGGAGCATTGCCCACTGGACCAGGCGCTGCGCATCGCCACGGAGTTGCGCGACACGACGCGAGACTATCGTTTCATTTGGGAAGGCAAGCCGTTTGCGGTCGGCGCGAGCATCGGCGTAGTGCCGCTGTCCGCCACCACCGGCAGCGTATCTGCCGCGCTCGCGGCCGCCGATGCCGCCTGCTATGCGGCGAAGGAACAGGGTCGCAACCGGGTGCATCTGTACCAGCCGGACGATGTCCTGCTCGCGCAGCAGAAAACCCAGATGCAATGGGTGTCGCGCCTGACTCACGCCCTCGATGCCAACCGCTTCCGTCTCTATCAGCAGCTTATTGAGCCGCTCGCTACAAGCAGTTCGGGCCGCCCGCACCATGAAATCCTGCTGCGCCTGCTGGATGAAGATGGACGGGTGATTGAACCCATGGCCTTCGTGCCGGCAGCGGAGCGCTACAACCTGATGCCCGCCATCGACCGCTGGGTGGTGCGGGAGGTGATCAGCCACCACGCGGTGCTGCAGCGTCACACCCCGGTGGACAAGCGGCCGATATTCGCCATCAACCTGTCGGGGAGCTCGCTTGAGGATGAGCGCCTGGCCGAATTCGTGTGCGGGCTGTTGATAGAGCACGCTGTACCGGCCGACATGCTGTGCTTCGAGATTTCCGAGACTGCGGCCATCGCCAACCTCAGCCGTGCCATTGAATGTATCCAGACGCTCAAACGCGAGGGCTGCCTGTTCGCACTGGACAATTTCGGCAGCAGCATGTCTTCTTTTACCTACCTCAAGCAGTTGCCGGTGGATTTTCTCAAGATCGATGGCAGCTTCATCCGCACCATGGTCGAAGACCGCCTGACGCGCGCCATGGCCGATGCAATCAACCGGGTGGCGCACGTGATGGCGATCGAAACCGTGGCCATGTGCACGGAGACTGCGCCGACGCTAGCCCTGCTCAAGGAACTCGGCGTCGACCACGCCCAGGGGTATGCGCTGGTACGGCCGCACCCGTTGCCAGAAGCAGGCGTGGCCACCCCGCAGGATGACGGAGTAGCGCGCAAGACGCCGAATGCCTAGCCACGCAATGTCACATTGACAGCCTGATCCCCACAATATTCAGGCAAGGTCTATGATGAATAGTCCCTCAATGTTGCAGGACTGCAAGGAGTGGATCATGGACATCAACGATGTAGTCATCCATGTCAATGAATCTCTGGGACCGCAGGCAAGACACGAACTTGAAGATCACATGCGGGCGATCGATGGTGTGATCGCGCCACGCTTCAACGACCGTCAAACGCATCTGATGATCGTGGCCTACAATTCCGATCGGACCCGCATGGGCACGCTGCTGGACGAGGTACGCCGCCAGGGTTATACCGCCCAGGCCTGTGGAGGCATGAGCGTTTAGCACGTGGCCCGTGGGCTTGATCAGCCAAGTCGTTTCGACATCGCCAGATGCGGGATGCCGGCTTCTTCGTACCCGTCCCCCTCCACGACAAACCCGGCCGCCGCATAAAACCCTGCGGCATGGGTTTGTGCGCTGAGCCTCAGCGCACGATGGCCGTGCGCCTGCGCCATTTCCAGCGCTGCCGCCAGCAAGGCGCGGCCCACACCGCGTCCACGCCAGGCCGGCAATACCGCCATGCGGCCGATATGGCCATCCGGCAGCAGGCGGGCGCAGCCAATCGGCGCGCCATCGCCTGCCCTTGCCAACAGGTGTGTCGACGTCGCGTCGTGTTCGTCCCATTCCAGCGATTCGGGCACATTCTGCTCGTCGATGAAAACCGCCCGGCGCACCGCACTCAAGTCTGCCGAGTCGCGCGCCCAGTCGGTTTCGTGGATGCTGAAATCAGCCATTGATCAGTCTGCCAGCTTGGCAAAGCGCCGTGCGGCGCGATGGCCGCGCGCTGCCTGCACGCCACGCAACACCCACAGACCGGCAACAAAATAACAGCCCGTGATGAGCAGCGACTGGCGGTGGTCACCCTGCGTGATCCAACTGGTCACGCCATAGGTCAGCGGGCCGATGATGGAAGCGAACTTGACCGCCAGCCCCCACAGCCCGAAAAATTCGGCCTGCTGCGCCGGCGGCGCCAACAGGCCCACCATGGCACGCCCGGCCGATTGCGACGCGCCCATGGCGAGCCCGGCCAGATTGGCCGCCACCCAGAATACGCGCTCATCGGATGCCGACCAGGCCAGCAGCACCATCGTGATCCAGCCAGCCAGCGTCAGCGCAATCGCCCGTACATGGCCGATGCGGTCCTGCACATGACCGAAAGCAAAGGCCCCACACGCTGCGGTCACATTGACCACCAGCACCAGCAGAATCGTGCGCTGGGTATCGAAATGGAAGACCTGGCTGGCATAGATCGCTGCCAGTGTGATGACGGCCTGGGTGCCTGCCTGATACAGAACTGTGCAAATCAAAAAACGCTTCAAATCAGGCAGATGGCGCAAATGGCCCAAGGTGTGCCGTACCTGCGACCAGGCGTTGCGTGCGGTGCGCTGAGCCTGGGGGGTGGCGCGCTCACGCAGCATCAGCAGCGTGGGCAGGCTCGCCAGCGCAAAAATCGCGGCGGTGATGAGCATGGTGACCGGGACAAACTCGGACGCCCCCTGCCCGGCGGCCTGCGCCCAGCTGATATAGGCCAGGCTCGCCCCCAGCGACACCAGCCCGCCCACATAGCCCAGGGCCCAGCCCCAGCCTGAGACCCGGCCGAGTGCGCGTGCGCGGGCCAGTTCGGGCAGGAACGCGGCAACCAGATTCTCGCCGGTGCCAAAGAAATAATTGGAAATCACCAAGGCTGCGATGGCCAGGGCGAGCGCGCCCGGCGCGGCAAAAAACAGCAGCGCGGTGGCACCGACGCAGCCCAGCGTAGTCAGCCACAGCAGCGCTTTCTTGCGGGCATGGGCATCGGCATAGGCGCCGATCAAGGGGGCAGTCAGCATCACCAGCGCGTAGGAAACGGACAAGGCCAGCGTCCAGGCAAAGGTGGTCCATGGCGCGTTGCCGGCCACGGCCGCGACGAAATAGGCGCTGAATACCGCGGTGATCACCACCGTCGTGTAGCC
>JAIOJU010000003.1 GCA_019911765.1 Thiobacillus sp. | reverse complement strand
GGACTGCGTGCCTGCTGGTCGATCCCGTTCAAGGACCAGGCGGGCAAGGTGCTGGGCACGTTCGGCACGTATTACGCCCAGCCTCGTACGCCAACGCAGGAAGAGCTGGATCTGATCGGTGAATTTGCCCGCATTGCCGGGCTGGCGGTGGAGCGGGGGCGTGCCGAACTTTCCTTGCGTCAGGCTGCAGCCATGTTTGAAAGCACGCGTGAAGGCGTGGTGATCACCGATCTGCAGCCGCGCATCGTCGATATCAATCCCGCTTACACCACCATCACCGGCTACACCGAGGCGGAAGTGCTGGGGCGTAACCCCAGCCTGTTGCAATCAGGCCGCGAAGACAAGGCTTTTTATCAGGCCATGTGGGGCAGCATCATCGAGACGGGCCACTGGCAGGGCGAGATCTGGAACCGGCGCAAGAATGGCGAACTGTTTCCCGAGTTGCTTACCATCAGTACTGTCTATGACGCTGAAGGACTGCCCAGTAATTATGTGGGCATCATGACCGACATCAGCCAGTTGAAGGATTCGGAAGCCCGCCTGGCACATCTGGCGCACTACGATCCGCTGACGCACCTGCCCAACCGGTTGTTGCTGCAGTCGCGCCTGAAGCATGCATTGGAGACAGCCGACCGCCATATGCGCAGGGTTGCGGTGCTGTATATCGATCTGGATCGCTTCAAGAACGTCAATGACAGCCTGGGCCATCCGGTGGGTGACGAGTTGCTGGAAGCGCTGGCCCTGCGCATGCGCGCTCGCCTGCGGGAAGACGATACCCTGGGCCGTCTGGGCGGCGACGAATTCCTGCTGATACTGGAAGACGTGCAACGCCCGGACAATGCTGCGGAGATTGCCAAGGAAATGATCCAGATGCTGGAGCAGTCCTTCCACCTGCCCAGCGGACATGAAGTGTATGTGGGAGCCAGCATCGGCATCAGCCTGTTCCCGGACGATGGCCTGACGGGCACAGCGCTGATCCAGCATGCCGATGTGGCCCTGTATCGGGCCAAGGAAACCGGCCGCAACACCTTCAGTTTTTACACCCCAGGCCTGACCGAGGCAGCCGACGAGCGGCTGGAGATGGAAGCGCGCCTGCGCCGCGCCCTGATCCAGAATGAATTCGTGTTGCACTACCAGCCCCAGGTGGACATGCACACCGGAAAAATAACGGGCTGCGAGGCGCTGGTGCGCTGGAACGATCCGGAGCGCGGGCTGGTGTCGCCGGCCCGGTTTATTCCTCTGGCAGAAGAAACAGGCCTGATCGTGCCGCTGGGCGAGTGGGTGCTGCACCAGGCATGCGTTCAGGCCCGTGCCTGGCTCGATGCCGGCCTGCCATCCCTGCTGCTGTCGGTGAATCTGTCGGCACGTCAGTTGCAGCAGAGCAATATTGTCGAGCGTGTGGCGGCAATCCTGGATAAAACCGGGTTGCCCGCCGGGCATCTCAAGCTGGAACTGACCGAGAGCATGATCATGGGCCATGCTGAAGAAGCCGTCATTCTGTTGCAGTCGCTCAAGGAACTGGGACTGAGCCTGTCCATCGACGATTTTGGTACCGGTTATTCCTCGCTGGCCTATCTCAAGCGTTTTCCCATCGATGAGCTCAAGATCGATCAGGGCTTCGTGCGCGATATTCCACTCGACCACAACGACATGGAAATTGCCGCTGCCATCATCAGCCTGGCACGCAGCATGCGATTGAAAGTCGTGGCCGAAGGCGTGGAAACCGAAGCACAGCGCGAGTTTCTACTGCAACAAGGGTGTGACGCCTACCAGGGCTTCCTGTTCAGCGAAGCCCTGCCAGCCGACGACTTTTCACGGCTTGTGCATGGTCGAGCCAAATAAGGCCGCTTGTCGAAAGGCCGGTTCAGTGTTGCCTTGGTTGCCATTGATGACAAGCGGAACGTCTCCGGCTTGCCACACCTCATGCTTGCGCATGATGTCTGCAAACCGGCCTGAGTGGCATAAGGCTTTGGTCCAGTCTCGCAGTTTGGGATACGGTGACCGATCGAACCATTCCGGGTCGACGCCCGCGAATTGCCGGATGAAGGGGAAAATGGCTGCATCCGCGATGGACAAATCCGGCCCAAGCAGACAGGCGCTGGCTTGCAGGCGGTCTTCCAGTTGCTGCAGGAATGTTTCACCCTGGTTGCGGTAAAACGCTTGAGGATGTTCGGGGTGGCGGTCGGCATATTTATACCGGTCCAGGGCGATCTTGAAGCTGTGGTCGTTGATGGATATCAGTCGCGTAGCCTGGTCAAGATACCGGTTCTGGCTGCCCAGCCAGTTTTCCGGGTCATGCTGCTGCAGCGCCCACAGCATGATGTCCCAGCTTTCATCGATGACCTGTCCATCGGGCAACACCAGTACGGGTACGCTGCCTTTGGGCGAGGCCGTCAGCAGGCAGGCGGGTTTGCTGCGCAGCGATACTTCGCGCAATTCATGGGTGATGCCGCTGACGTGCAGCGCCAGGCGGGCACGGATGGCGTAGGGGCAGCGTCTGAATGAATAGAGGATGGGGAGCATGATAATAAATCAGCGGGTTACCTGAAACGGTCAAGCGGGCGTGGACTCCAAAGCGTGAAGACGAGTTTGGGTATAGAGTAAAGCACGGCGGATTGATGACGTAGTGGATTGGTATTCAGGAGATGACATGACTTCGCACTCAATGCATGGGCACACTTTTCTGAAGTGGATCACGTGTGTCTTGATCGTGTTTGCCGGGTTCGCAAACGCAGCAGAAAAACAGGGCGCCTACTATGGCGGAAAAGCGACCGAATACCCTGCCTGGTTCAAGGAAAGCTTCCTGAACCTGAAGGACGATATCGCGGAAGCCCGATCGAACAACAAGCGCGTGATGATTCTGTTCACGCAGGACAACTGTCCCTATTGCCATGCTCTGGTTGAGCGCAACCTGTCGCAACAGGATATCGAAACCTACCTGCGGAAGAGTTTTGATGTGATTGCCATCAACATGTGGGGCGACCGTGAGGTGGTTGCGCTCGACAACCAGCGCATGACGGAGAAGCAGTTTGCCGCCAGCCTCAAGGTGCAATACACGCCAAGCATTTTGTTCCTGGATGAGGCCGGGCAAACCGTCCTGCGACTGAATGGCTACATCCCGCCCGCCCGCTTCAAGACCGCGCTGGAGTTTGTCGCGCAGGGCAAGGAAAAGGAAACCAGCTACCGCGATTATGTTGCGGCCCATCAGCCGCCTGAAACCGGCGGTGAGTTGATCGATGAATCCTTCTTCAAGCGCCCACCCTTTGACTTGACGCGCAAGGGCGGCAAGGCCAGGCCGATCGCGGTCTTTTTCGAGCAACGGGACTGCCCCGGTTGTGCCGAGTTGCATACGAGGGTGCTGCCGGACAAGGAGACGCGCAACATCATCGCCCAGTTCGATACGATTCAGCTCAACATGTGGTCAGGCACGCCGCTGATCACGCCACAGGGAAAAACCACCACGGCGCGCGAATGGGCGAAGGAACTGGACATCAAATATGCGCCATCGATCGTGGTGTTCAACGAAAAGGGGAAGGAGATCATCCGTTCCGAGGCCTTTTTCAAACTCTTTCACACGCAGGGTATTTTCACCTATGTGTTGAGCGGGGCATATCTGAAAGAGCCGAGCTTCCAGCGCTACCTGTCCGCCAGGGCGGAACATTTCCGTGAGCAGGGCAGGGATGTGGATATATGGCGCATGGCCGATGAGCCCGTGGGCAAGAAATAGGCAGAGGTAAAGCATAAGAAAAAGCGGCCATCAAGGCCGCTTTTTGGTGTGCGTCAGCGCGGTGCCTGCCAGCAGTTGTTGCTGACCTGCCAGGTCATCGAGAGCTGTTCGCCCGCCGGATACAACACGTATTTCACGCCCATGTAATCGGAGCCTTTGCGCCAGAACATGGCCAGCAGGCTTTTCTCGCCGTTGGCGATGACGCTGGTATAGGGGATGACCTTGAGCGGGTTGCCGTAGAGGTTGGAATAATTGGATGCGATGACGATAAAGTGGCGGAAGGCCGGTTCGACTTCCTGGTCGAATGCCACCAGCTTGTCGTTGCAGAAGGTGAACAGAAAACGGCGCCCAGCCGGGTTGTTGGGCGCATCGTAGGCAAACAGGCCATCATTGCCAACCGGCAGGATCTTGTCGAAATTCCAGGTCTTGAGCGCCTGCTGGACATCGTCGCGGCCCATGCCGTTTTTGAATTCGCCGATTTCCCAAGCCTGGGCGGGAAGGGCGAGCAGTAATCCGGCAAGCAGGCTGAGTGTTTTTGTTTTGATGGCCATGGCATTAAAAAGGGCTGGTATGAACCAGCCCCAAGCATACCGCAGGCGCATCCAGAAGACTTACTTGCCCATCACGGCGCCAAAAACCTTTTGCAGCAAATCGCTGCCAGCCTGCAGTGGATTGGCGCGAATGGCGGCTTCCTTTTCGCCGATCAGGGTATAGAGGCGGTCGAGTGCCTGCTGGGTCACGTACTGTTCGACATTGGCCTGGTTCTTGTCGACCAGATTGAATTGCGCGGCCAGCCCGGCGTACTGGTTGTATTGCTGCGCCAGTCCGACCTTGTCCGTGGTGGCTTTGACGATGGGGCCAAAGCGTTCGGTGAGTCTGGTTTCGGTTTTGGTGCGGAAGAAGTCAGTGGCCGAGGTTTTGCCGCCAGTCAGAATGCCTTTGGCGTCTTCCAGCGACATCTCCTTGACGGCATCGACCAGCAGGGTTTTGGCTTCCGGCACCGCTGCTTCGGCCGCGCGGTTCATCGACAGCACCAGGGCGTCGGCCTGTTTGCCCATGCCAAACAGGCGCATGGCTTTTTCCGCTTTTTGCAGGCCGGGGGGCAGCGGAATTTTCAGGGCGGCGTTGCCGAAGAATCCATCCTGCTGCCCCAGTTGGGCGACGGCAGCATCGGCACCGCGTGTCAGTGCCTCTTTCAGCCCGGCGCTGATGTCGCTGTTGGAGAGGGCATCCACCCCCGAAACCGCTGGCTGGCTGGCCGGCTTGCCAAGCACACCCTTCAACATGTCGTTCCAGTCAAAGGCGTGGGCATGCATGGGCAGGGCAAGGCCGGCGGCCAGAATTATCCAGCGCTTTGATATACGAGGGGTCATGGTGGATCTCCTTTGTCGGTTCAGGTCATAGCACCTCGGCTGCGTAATCGGCCAGGCGTGAACGCTCGCCGCGTTGCAGGGTGACGTGGCCGTTGTGCAGCCACCCCTTGAAGTGATCCACTACGTAGGTGAGTCCGGAACTGCCTTCGGTGAGGTAGGG
>JAIOJU010000021.1 GCA_019911765.1 Thiobacillus sp. | reverse complement strand
TTCAAGGTTCAAGGTTCAAGGTTCAAGGCGATCCTGGCTTGACCTAAAGCGCTTAGCTCCTTGAATCCCGTAACTTGCATCTTGTTTACTTGCAACTTGCAACTTGTTCCCTGAAACTGCCTCCCATGCCGCCGATCACCTTTAGCCTCATCCTGCTGAATGTCCTGGTTTATGCGCTCGGCATTGCCACCGGCCCCGAGATCATTCAGGTCTTTGGCTTGTGGCCGCCAGGCTCGGGCGGCCCGTTCCATGTCTGGCAGCTGATCACCTACAGCTTTCTGCACGGCTCGCTGCTGCATCTCGGGTTCAACATGATCGCCATCTGGATGTTCGGTTCGGCACTGGAAACCCGCTGGAACGACCTGCGCTATCTGCTGACCTACCTGCTGAGCGTGGTGGTCGCCGCCATGACGCAAATTGCCATCAGCGGATATTTTCTGCACAGCAGCAGTCCCGTCATCGGCGCGTCAGGCGGCGTGTTCGGCCTGCTGCTGGCCTATGCGCTGTATTTCCCCAATCGGGTGATTGTCATCATTTTCCTGCCTTTCATCCGGATTCCCGCGCGCACCTTTGTTGTGGGTTACGGCGCCATCGAGTTGTTTCTTGGCATCACCAACACCACGGCGGGTGTGGCCCACTTCGCCCATCTGGGCGGGCTGTTCGGCGGCTGGCTGGGGGTGCAGTATTTTCGCGGGCGCGGGGTGTTCGGCAAGCGGCCTTCGGCATAAAGACTCAAGCCACAAGATTCAAGCTACAAGGTGGCTGTGCCTGGCAACAGGCCGCACGCTTATCTTGTAACTTGTATCTTGCAACTTGAATCTCGCCGTTCAGGCGTACCCTTCAGGATTGCCCTGCTGCCAGCGCCAGGAATCGGCACACATGCGCGGCAAATCATATTCCGCTCGCCAGCCGAGTTCCTGCGCGGCCCGTGCCGGATCGGCCCAGCATTGCGCCACATCGCCTGCGCGGCGCGCGACGATCTGATACGGTACCGGCTTGCCGCTCGCCGCTTCGAAACCGCGCACCATATCGAGCACACTCACGCCGCGCCCGGTGCCGAGGTTCCAGGTCTTGACCCCGCCCAGGTCGAGCAGCTTGTTCAAGGCGGCCACATGGCCGCGCGCCAGATCGACCACATGGATATAGTCGCGTACGCCGGTTCCGTCCGGTGTCGGATAATCGCCGCCGAACACATTGAGATGCGGGCGTCGCCCCACCGCCACCTGTGCCACATAAGGCATCAGGTTGTTGGGTATGCCGCGCGGGTCTTCGCCGATCAAGCCCGATTCGTGCGCGCCCACCGGATTGAAATAGCGCAACAGCGCAACATTCCAGCCCGCATCCGACAACGCGATGTCGCGCAGCATTTCCTCGATGAAGAGCTTGGAGCGGCCGTAGGGATTAGTCGCCGACAGCGGAAAATCCTCGGTGATCGGCACCGTCGCCGGGTCGCCATACACCGTGGCCGACGACGAGAACACGATCGCCTTCACCCCGGCCTCGGCCATCACCTCGAACAGGGCGATGCTTCCGGCGATGTTGTTGTCGTAATACAGGATCGGCTTTTCCACCGATTCGCCGACTGCCTTCAGCCCGGCAAAATGCACCACCGCGTCGATACGGTGATCGGCGAACAGCTTGCGCAGCGCCACGCGATCGCGGATGTCACCCTGCACAAACGTCACCGCCTTGCCCGCAATCGTCTTGACCCGATCCAGCGAGATCACACTGCTGTTCGAGAGATTGTCGAACACCACCACCTCGTGCCCGGCTGCCAGACATTCCACTGCGGTATGCGAACCGATATAGCCCGCCCCGCCTGTCAATAACACATTCAATGCCGTCTCCCTTGTTGTTTATTCCACTGGCCGTAAAAGCCGCTTCTATCCTACATCCATGCATTGTGCCAGCGCCACGCGCCAATCCTGCAGGCGAATGCCAAACGTGTGTTCCAGCTTGTCGTTATCGAGGCGCGAGTTGTGCGGCCGCCTGGCCGGGGTCGGGTAGTCGCTGCCGGGAATAGGCAGCAGGCGAGCCGCCTGAGTTTCGCTGGGGACATCAAGTGCCTGGATGGCCTCGGCGAATCCGTGCCAGGATGTCTCGCCGCTATTGGTCATGTTGTACACGCCCCAGGGCTCACCGGCCCCGGATTGGCTCAAGGGTGAACCCAGCTGGCTCAACACCAGTGCCGTCGCCTCGGCCAGATCGCGGCACCAGGTCGGCGCGCCGATCTGGTCGGCGACGATCTTCAGCTCCGGTCGCTCGCGCATCAGGCGGCGCATGGTCGGCAGGAAATTGCTGCCGCGCATGCCATACACCCAGGACGTGCGGAAGATGAGATGGCTGCAGCCTTTGGCCTGGATAGCGCGCTCACCTTCCAGTTTGGTCGTTCCGTAGACATTGATCGGATCGCAGGCGTCGTCCTCGCGCCACGGCGTGGTGCCGCTGCCGTTGAACACATAGTCGGTGGAGTAATGCACCAGCAGCGCGTCCAGCTTGACCGCTTCCTCGGCAAGCACGCCGGGCGCAACCGCATTCACGGCATGTGCCCGTTCCGGCTCGCGCTCGGCCTTGTCCACTGCCGTGTAGGCCGCCGGGTTGACGATGATGACGGGCGCGGTTTCGCGCAGCTTCTGGCGCACCGCTGCGGCATCGGCCAGGTCCATCGCTTTCGAGTCAAGTGCGATCACCTCACCCAGGCAACTCAGGGTTCGCTGCAATTCCCAGCCGACCTGGCCGTTGGCACCGGTGAGCACAATGCGTGGGCGGATGCTCACGCGTACACCTCCGCATCCTTGAGCAGGGGCTGAACCTGATCCTTGGCGGATAGCACTGGACCCCCTGCAAGCGGCCACTGCACCCCGATCTGCGGATCATCCCAGCGAATGCCGCGATCCCATTCTGGTGCGTAATAGGCGGTGGTCTTGTAAAGAAAATCGGCTGTATCGGACAACACCAGAAACCCGTGACCGAAGCCGGGCGGAACCCATAGCATGCGCTGGTTATCGGCCGACAGTTCATGGCCCACCCATTTCCCGAAATGGGGTGACGACCGGCGCAAATCGACCGCCACATCGAATACCGTACCGCTGACCACACGTACCAGCCTGCCTTGCGGCTCATTAAGCTGGTAATGCAGGCCGCGCAGCACACCTTTGGCCGAACGCGAATGGTTGTCCTGCACAAAATCCAACTCCAGTCCCAGTTCGGCGAAGGTCTGGCGGTTCCAGCTTTCCAGAAAAAACCCGCGTACATCACCGAACACCTTGGGTTCGAGGAGCAGCACGCCAGGGAGAGCAGTTTCAATCAGGTTCATTTTTGGGAGCTCAAGTTGCAAGTTACAAGGTTCAAGTCACAAGAAAAAATCACCCTCGTTATGAGTTGCCCTTGAAGCTTAAAACACCTGCTCACTCAACATGTTCAACAGATACTGTCCATACCCACTCTTCTTTATCTGCTCGGCCAGTTTCGCCACCTGTTCCGCCGTAATATAGCCTTGGCGATAAGCAATTTCTTCCGGACAGGCGATCTTCAGTCCCTGGCGTTTCTCGATCGTCTCGATGAACAGCGATGCCTCCAGCATCGATTCATGGGTGCCGGTATCGAGCCAGGCATTGCCACGGCCCATGATCGACACATTGAGCGTGCCTGCTTCGAGATAGTGCCGGTAGACGTCGGTAATCTCCAGCTCGCCACGCGGTGAAGGTTTCAGATCGCGGGCGATATCCACCACCTGATTGTCGAAGAAGTAGAGACCGGTGACCGCATAGTGGGACTTCGGTTGGGCCGGCTTTTCTTCCAGGCTGATGGCCTTGCCGGAGGCATCGAACTCCACCACGCCGTAACGTTCCGGGTCATTCACCCGATAAGCGAATACCGTAGCACCCGCTTCATTTTCACTGGCGCCACGCAACGCATGGGTCATCTCGTGGCCATAGAAAATGTTGTCGCCCAGCACCAGCGCACTGGGTCCGTTTCCAACAAAATCCGCACCGATGATGAACGCCTGCGCCAGCCCTTCGGGGTTCGGCTGTACCGCGTATTGCAAACTGATCCCCCACTGGCTGCCATCACCCAGCAACTGTTCGAAGCGCGGCGTGTCCTGCGGCGTGGATATAATCAGAATGTCCTGAATCCCTGCCAGCATCAGCGTGGTGAGCGGGTAGTAAATCATTGGCTTGTCGTAAATCGGCAGCAGCTGCTTCGATACGGCAAGTGTCGCCGGATACAGCCGGGTGCCGGAGCCGCCGGCCAAAATGATTCCCCTACGGTGAACGGCACGCGATGAGTGATGAATGGTCATGGTTATGCAACCCTGCTTATTTTATTGGGCAAGCCGCCAGACAGCCGGCTCGCACGTTTAAGGAAACGCTGAACAAGTCCTTCGACAGGCTCCCTTCGACAGGCTCAGGACGAACGGCACGCAGTTGGTTTCGTTCTCAAAAGATCCACTCACCCTCCCGGTGCCATCAGCCATTCATTGTTCCCTGGCCAGAAAATCCGTGTAAGCCTGTTTGATGCCCACGGCAAATGGCGTCGTGGCCTGCCACCCCATCCCGTTCAGCCGTCCCACATCCATGAGCTTGCGCGGGGTACCGTCGGGCTTGGTACTGTCAAAGACGATTTCTCCGGTGAAACCCACTGCCTCTTTAACCGTTTCCGCCAGTTCGCGAATGCTGAGGTCGTGACCCACGCCAATATTCATCAGCGGCGCCAGGCCATCGTTGCGGTCCTGACCCAGGAGCGGGACGAACTGTTCGTCCGGCAGGTTCATCAGGTAGACGCAGGCATCGGCCATATCTTCGCTGTAGAGGAATTCGCGCCGGGGCGTGCCGGTACCCCACACGGAAACCGAAGGTTCAAGTTGCAAGTTGCAAGTTGCAAGGAGGTGGTCCTTGAGGTCCTGCGGGATAGGGCCGTTCCTGGCTTCGTCCTGTTCGATGGCGGCCCAGTTGCGCTCGGATGCGAGCTTGGCCAGATGGAACTTGCGGATCATGGCCGGGATGACGTGCGAGTTCATCAGGTTGTAGTTGTCGCCGGGTCCGTACAGGTTGGTGGGCATCACGGCCAGGTACTGGGTCTTGTATTGCCGGTTGTAGGCCCAGCACATCTCGATGCCGGCGATCTTGGCCAGGGCATAGGGGCGGTTGGTCGGCTCCAGCTCGCTGGTGAGCAGGTGCTCTTCCTTCATCGGCTGCGGCGCGAGTCTGGGGTAGATGCAGCTGGACCCGAGAAACATCAAACGCTTGACGTTGTTCTTGTACGCGGCGTGGATGATATTGGTCTGGATGGCGAGGTTGTCGCGGATGAATTCGGCGGGATAGGTGTTGTTGGCGTGGATGCCGCCGACTTTAGCTGCGGCCAGAAACACGTAGTCAGGCTTTTCTGCAGCGAAGAAGGCTTCGACCGCGGTCTGGCTGGTGAGGTCGAGCTCGGCGTGGGTGCGGGTGAGGAGGTTTGAATAAACTTCACCCCCGTTCACCCTCTCCCCCGGCCCCTCTCCCCTCAAGGGAGAGGGGTGAGAAAGACGGCGCATCAGCGCTGATCCGACGAGACCGCGGTGACCTGCGATGTAGATTTTAGATTCAAGGTTCAAGTTACAAGTCTCAAGTAAGAAGGTTCAAGATACAAGATTCAAGGATCAGCCTCCTCTCGCACGTATGGTGCGAATGAGGGCGTGGAGCATTTTGGAGATTTCCTCTGCTTCAACCAGCCAGCGTTTCCCTTGTTCCCGTTCTATGTAACCGATATCCATCCCTATATAAATTTGTGTTCTGAGTTCGCCTGCTGAGCCTTTTGCATAATTCAGGAAGTTGGCAATTTCTTTGTTCGATCCACGCTCGTGTCCCTCGGCAATATTTGAAGGGATAGACAAGCCGGCACGCGTAATCTGGTCACGAAACCCAAAATCCTTCACGTCGGCAAACGCCTTGTATAGATCAGCGCTCAACCGGGCCGCCCGCTTCCAAACATCCAGTTCCTCAAATCTGGCCACAGGCGACCCTCTTGAATCTTGCCCCTTGAATCTTGTAACTGCCCTTACTCGTGATAATCCATGGCCTTGTAGCCGTGCTTCTTCACCAGTTCGTCGCGCTCTGCCGCTTTCAGGTC
>JAIOJU010000225.1 GCA_019911765.1 Thiobacillus sp. | reverse complement strand
GAATTTATATGTTATATTTTTCTATAACATATGGAGATGTACATGGACCAACGGAACGACAGCCCGCAACAACGCCTTACCCTTATGGAGCTTTTGCTGGTTTGGGAAGGGCGCATTTACCGTTCGCGGGTATGCGAGCTGTTTGGCATTGGTTTGCCTCGGGCCAGCCAATGGATCAAGGAAATCCGCGACCTGAACCCAACCTGGATGCAATGGGACAGCAAGTCCAGGAGCTACTTCGCTACGCCAGAATTCTACAAGCGGTACACCAAGGCCTCTCAGGCAGACATTTCCGAATCGCTTTCCCGTTACCTGTCCATGGTCGGGCTTCCCTATGCGTCGGCCATGGAAGATGGCAGTTCGGTGGCCTGGTCGGCGACGCCAAGCATCACCGCCCCGGCACCCAAGACATTCGCCAGCCTCGGAAATTCGATCAGACAGGCAAAAGCCGTCGAAATCGAATACATGTCGATGAGCGAACCGGCTCCGCATCGCCGCACGATCTATCCGCACAGCCTGGTTCTCGCCGGCCGCAGGTGGCATGTGCGCGCCTACAGCGAGGCCCATCAGGAATTCCGGGATTACGCACTGGGGCGGATCCTCGAAGTGAAGCCTTTGGCGCGTCTCGCGGATCGCACCCGATTCGATGACCCCGACTGGAACACCAAGGTCAAGGTTCGCCTGGTCGCCCACCCTGAACTCTCTCCTGCACAGGCCAGAGTGATCCAGGCCGAATACTTCAATGGGACAGCGAGCCGCGTGGAAACCTGCCGCGCCGCGCTGGTCGCCTATTTCATTCAGGACATACACGCCGCGATGGACACAAAGATCCAGCACGCGCCCGAGTATCTGATCGCCGTTGAAAACGCACGGGAGGTGTCCAAGTGGCTTTTCAACCGCTAGGCGCTGGCGGCGCTGCTGCCTCCCTTCTGTTTACGCGGCTGCCCGAGCGGCTATTCGCGCCGCTGGCCTCGCCCAACAAGCAGACCTACTGGGGAATCCTGTGCGCGATTTACGACAGGCGCTTCGGCCCGGATGCCCCCTTGCCGCCCAGCCACGGATTCACGACGCGGGACATCACCCAGGACATCGAGGCCGAGCTCGTCATCCACGATTCCTGGATCGACGAGGACGGCGCCACGCCCGAAACACCCCTCAATATCCGAGCCATCACTATCTTCAATCGGCTGCATGATTGTGGTTGGCTGCGGCTGGACCGCCATGGTGTCGACAAGCGGGTTTCCATGACCCCCACAGTCAACCAGTTCCTGGGGCAGCTCATCAATTTCGCGGAGACCGGACCGATCTACGTGGCGGGCAAGATTCGCTCCATCGAAGCCAACCTGAAGCTGGTGATGGAAGGGGCCGGCGGCGACTCGCTTTCCGAGGCGGCCGACCAGGCGCGACACTTGCTCGAACACATCCGTAATACCGGCACGAACGTCCGCGACCTGATGAGCTCGCTCGGGGCGGAAGAAACCACCGCCCAGTACGTTCGCGGGTTTTTCAGCGGCTTCATCGAGCAGGTGTTCATCGGGGACTACAAGGAACTCAGGACACGCGAGCACCCGCTGTCGCGGCGCCCGCAAATCCTACACTGGGCCGACGAACTGCATGGTTCCGAGCAGAATCGAGAGCGCCTGATCACCTGGTACGAAACCCGGCGCTTCCAGGGCGACCGCGCCCGCGCCGAGCGCATGTTCGAGCGCGACGTGCAGAAATTGCGCGACATCCAGCGGATCGACGACTACCTGGAGCGGCTGGATGACGAGATCCGCCGGGCAAACCGCCGGGCGCTGGCCTATCTGGATTACCGGCTGCGCTCCCTGCGTCCCATCGACCAAGTCGTCGACGCGGCGATCGTCCGGGTCATGGACAGCGACGAGGATGTTCACGAC
>JAIOJU010000224.1 GCA_019911765.1 Thiobacillus sp. | reverse complement strand
CCCGGGCACGTCGAGTTGGACGAGGGTGGCGAGCGCGGCGAACACGTCGGTCATGTTGCCGCCGGCAGCGATCAGCGCGGTGAGGCGCGGGGCCATCTCCAAGGGCGCGGCCTCGGCGAGGTAGCCCAGGCAGGCGTTGCGCAGGGCGCGGCGGCCCAGTTGTGTGCCGTCGGGGGCGTAGGGTTCGGTGGGCGCGAGTGCGGCCCAGGCCGCTTCGAATTGCGCCCGGCAGTGCGCGGCGAGTGCGCGGCGCAGGGCAAGGCGCGCGTTGAAGATAGCGTCGGAGTCGATGACCTTGCCTGCTGCAGCGACGCTGTCGGCGAGCACAGTTTCGGACGGCAGGGCCAGTGCTTCGGCGGCGAGTGCAGGGTCGCCCGTGAGGCCGTCCGCTAGCACGCGGGCGCAGGCGTCGAGGAAGGCGGGGGAAATCCAGTCTTCGTTCGGTGCATTTCCCTCTCCCCAGCCCTCTCCCGCTTGCGGGAGAGGGGGTTGAGTTGCGATGCCCGCCAGCAGGATGCGCGTGGCGAGACGCTGCCCGGCTTCCCAGCGGTTGAGGGCGTCGGCATCAAAAGCCATCAGGTGGGCGAGTTCGGCGTCGGTTTGTTCGAATTCCAGCCGCACGGGCGCAGAGAAATCGCGTAGCAGCGAGGCGACGGGCGCGGTGGGGATATCTTCGAATACAAACGTCTGCGTGGACTCGGTGAGCGAGAGCACGCGGGTGGTGGATGTTCCAATCTCGCCCGCGAGCCGCAGGTCGGCGTCGCGGCCGTCGGGCAGCACGAGGCCGACGGCGACGGGGATGTGCAGGGCGCCGTCTTCAACCGTCTGACCGTTTTCTGTGAGCCGCTTTTCGTAGGCGGTGGGCGCGAGGGTCTGCGTGAGCGTGAGCGTGTAGCGATTGGACGCGGCATCGTAGTCGCCGTGCGCGTGCAGCATCGGTGTGCCGGCGCGCGCATACCAGCGGCGGAACTGCGTGAGATCGACGCCGCTTGCGTCCTGCATCGCCGCGACGAAATCCTCGCAGGTGACAGCATGGCCGTCGTGGCGCTGGAAGTACAAATCCATCCCGGCGCGGAAGCCCGCTTCGCCCAGCAGCGTGTGGATCATGCGGATGACTTCTGCGCCCTTGTTGTAGACCGTGGCGGTGTAGAAGTTGTTGATTTCGGCGTAGGAAGCCGGCCGGATCGGATGCGCCATCGGCCCCGCGTCTTCGGGGAACTGGCTGACGCGCAGGGCGCGCACGTCCTGGATGCGCGTGACCGCGCGCGAATGGGTGTCGGCGCCGAATTCCTGGTCGCGGAATACGGTCAGGCCTTCCTTCAGCGATAGCTGGAACCAGTCGCGGCAGGTGACGCGGTTGCCGGTCCAGTTGTGGAAATACTCGTGCGCCACCACACGGTCGATGCCCTGGTAGTCGGCGTCGGTCGCCGTGTCCGGGCGCGCGAGCACGTATTTGGTGTTGAAGATGTTGAGGCCCTTGTTTTCCATCGCGCCCATGTTGAAGTCGCCCACCGCGACGATCATGTACTGGTCGAGGTCGTATTCGAGGCCAAATCGTTCTTCGTCCCAGCGCATGGCTTTTTTCAGCGCCACCATCGCGTGGCCGCACTGGTCGAGCTTGCCCGGCTCGACATAGACCGCCAGCCGCACCGTGCGCCCGGAGGCGGTGACGTAGGTGTCTTCCAGTACGTCGAGCCTGGCCGCGACCAGCGCGAACAGATACGCCGGCTTGGCGTAGGGGTCTTCCCAGCGTACCCAGTGCCGTGTTGCATCGTCCGCGCACGGGCCGGCGGCGACGGGATTGCCGTTGGAAAGCAAATGCGGAAACCGCGCACGATCCGCTTCGACCGTGCAGGTGAATTTCGCCATCACGTCCGGGCGGTCGGGGAAGAAGGTGATGCGGCGGAAGCCTTCCGCCTCGCACTGGGTGAAATAGCCGTCGCGCGAGCGGTACAGGCCCGACAGCTGGGTGTTCTTGTCCGGCGCGATGCGCACCACGGTTTCCAGCACGCAGGCATCCGGCAGCGGCCCAGCGATCGTCAGCCGGTCGTCGGCATGGGTGTAGCGGTCGGCGTTGAGCTGGGTGTCATCAAGCTTGGCGCCGTCGAGCGTGACGCTGACCAGTTCCAGCGCCTCGCCGTTGAGCACCAGCGAGCCGCCCGCACCGTCCGGGTTGCGCGTGCACTGCAGACGCGACCGCACTTCGGCATGGCCATCGTGGATGGCCACATGCAAGTCAACCGATTCGATCCACCAGGCGGGCGGGGTGTAATCCTTCAGATACAGCGTGACGGGGGTTTCGGTACGCATGGGGGGTAGGCGTAGGGGATGGCGGCAGTAAACGAGAGTATGTCGATGGAGCGGTTGGAGATCAGCTTGTTCGCTTGTGCCAATAGTCAGGCTGGCGATGGAGGTGCATGACGGCAACGATCAGCAGGCGGTCTGGTTCGGCGACATATAAAACCCCGTAGGGAAATCGATGAACCAGTGTGCGCCGGATATCACTGCCCATTTCCTGCCAGGCGAACGGGAAGGCGAGTGCGCGTTGAACGGCGGCATGGACCTGGGTCGCGAAATCCAGGCCGAGGCCAGGTTCTCGCGTTTCATACCATTCGATGGCTTCGTTGAGTTCCACCTCAGCGTGCGGGTGGAAGGCGTAATTCATTTGTTGTATTGCTGGCGGATGCGCTCGAACACGGCCTCGCCGGGAATAGTCGTCGCATGCCCTTGGCGCAACTCCGCAAGCCGGCGTTGCGCAACTTCAAGCCAGGCCGCATCGATCGCGCTTTCGGGTGCATTCAGGCTGCGCAGAAGCGTGTCAACCACACGCGCCCGTTCTTCCACTGGAAGCGAAGCCACTTCGTCAATCAACTCACCTGTTTTCATCGCCAACTCCTTGGTGTGTCACGAGCCAAAGTCTACGCTGCGCTGCGTGACATGGAAACTGCCGATCACACGCCTTGTTTCAGACTCGCTTCAATGAAGATGTCGAGGTCGCCATCGAGCACTTTCTGCGTGGCGGAGGTTTCGACGTTGGTGCGCAGATCCTTGATACGCGAGTTGTCCAGCACATACGAGCGGATCTGGTGGCCCCAGCCGACATCCGACTTGCCGGCTTCGAGCTTGTCCTGCTCGGCCTGGCGCTTGCGCAGTTCGGCTTCGTAGAGTTTCGACTTCAGCATCGACATCGCCTCGGCGCGGTTCTTGTGCTGCGAGCGGTCGTTCTGGCACTGCACCACGATGTTGGTGGGCAGGTGGGTAATCCGCACGGCGGAGTCGGTCTTGTTGATGTGCTGACCGCCGGCGCCGGACGCGCGATAGGTATCGACGCGCAGGTCGGCGGGGTTGATCTCGATTTCGATCGAGTCGTCGACTTCGGGATAGACGAAGATGCTGGCGAAGCTGGTGTGGCGGCCGCCGGACGAGTCGAACGGCGACTTGCGCACCAGGCGGTGGACGCCGGTTTCGGTGCGCAGGGTGCCGTAGGCGTAGTCACCTTCGACCTTGATCGAGGCCGACTTGATGCCGGCCACGTCGCCTTCGGATTCTTCCAGCAGTTCGGCCTTGAAGCCCTTGCGTTCGGCGTATTTCAGATATTGCCGCAGCAGCATCGAGGCCCAGTCGCAGGCTTCGGTGCCGCCGGCGCCGGCCTGGATGTCGATGAAGCAGTTGTTGGGATCGGCCGGATTGTTGAACATGCGGCGGAATTCCAGCGTCGAGACATCCTTCTCGATGCTTTCGATGTCGGACTGCACGGCGGCGAGCGTGTCGTCGTCGTTTTCCTCGCGCGCCATCTCGAACAGCTCGGCTGCGTCCTTCAGGCCGGATGACACGCGGTCGAGCACCAGCACCACGTCTTCCAGTGATTTACGTTCGCGGCCCAGTTCCTGGGCGCGGGCGGCGTCGTTCCAGAAATCCGGCGCTTCGGACAGGCGGACGACTTCTTCTAGACGATCTTTCTTGTGATCGTAGTCAAAGAAACCCCCTGAGTTGGGTGGCACGCTCGGCCAGGTCGGCAAGACTGGCTTCGATCTGATTGAGTTGTTCTGCTTCCATGATGATGTGTGATGCGTCAGGCGGAAAAGCCGCGGATTATAGCCCACGTGACGATCAGTCCCAGCCCCACCGCCCCCATGCCCGCGACTGCGTGGCGTGCCATTTGCCAGCCGCCTATGCTCAGGGCGAGTACAGACTTGAACGCCAGGTTGGACAGGATTGCCAGCGTGATGACGTTGACGGCTACCGCCACCGACAGCTTGTCCAGATTGTGCAGGCGCAGGCTGGACAGGGTGATGGCATCGACATCGGTGAGTCCGGACACCAGCGCCACGCCATACAGCCCGCTGTTGCCCAGCCAGTCGGACAGCCAGGCTGCGGCCAGCAGCACCACGCCGTACATCAGGCCGAAGCCCAGCGCGGTGCGCAATTCGGTGGGGTTGGTCATTTCCAGCGCGGGGGGATCGCCCTGCGGCCGCAATTTGCGTACGCCGTAGAGCGCACCAAGGCCGCCCGCAACCAGGCCGCCAAATAAAACCGGCAGCAGTTGCGTCAATACCGACGGCGCCAGCACGGCAGCCAATATCCCCAGGCGCGCCAGCACCACCAGGTTGGCCAGCACGATCACGGTGACCGCCGTGGGCATCAAGGCACGGTTGGCGCGGGCATGGCGGCTGAACGACAGGGTGGTGGCGGTGGAGGACACCAGTCCGCCCAGCAGGCCCAGCATGACGGCACCGCGCTGTTGCCCCACCAGCCGCAGCGCGGCATAGCCGGCCAGGCCCACGCCCGAGACCAGTACCACCATCCACCAGATCTGGTGCGGGTTCAGTGCGCCATAGGGACCGTAGTTCTGGTTCGGCAGCAGCGGCAGAACGATCAGCGCCAGCACGGAAAACTGCAGCACCGACAACAGGTCGCGCCGTGAGAGGTTCTGGCTCCAGCCGCGCAGCTCGGGCTTGAAGTACAGCAGGATGGTGGCCGAAATCCCCAGCATCACCGCCAGCTGGATTTCGTTCTGCCATACCAGGATGCCCAGCCCGTAGCACAGCAGCAGCGCCGCCACGGTTGTGGTTCCCGGATCGCCGTCCACCTGGGAAGGCGCATGCATGTAGGCTGCGATCATCATCGCGCCGACCAGCAGCATGCCGGCCGCAATCAGCCATGGTTCGCCCAGCGCCGTGGCCAGGTGTGCCGTCAGCACCGCCAGCAGGGCCGTCAGCGCAAATGTGCGCAGGCCTGCCTTGGCTGCCGGATTGCGCTCGCGCTCCAGGCCCATCAGCAAGCCGATTGCCAGCGCCACCACATAGCGTGGCAAAACGGCCAGTTCGGGGGGGAGCCAGGACATCAGTTCGTTCATAAGCAGTGTCTTGTTGAGGCAGGTATGGGCCTAATCCTACTTCAGACTGACCAGAACGGATTGAGGCAGTCCGGGCTTAAGCTTCAATTGGCTGATCGAAACACAATCAGGCATGGATAGGCTTGCCCGATATCTGTTATCGAGGGCAATGTGGCTTTGTCCGGATTCGGCACCAAGACGGTGTAGACTCCATGCTCACATTATTCAAGTAATCAGCGTTTGTCCTGAGACAATTCCACAATTGCAGTTGATGCCGCCAAGTATGTTGTCCATCCATGATCTGGCCTGCGAGCGCGGCGAGCGTCTGTTGTTCCGCAACCTTGATTTCGAACTGGCTACAGGCGAGGCCCTGTTGGTGCGGGGCGGCAATGGCCGCGGCAAGACCAGCCTGTTGCGTATTCTCTGTGGGCTGTCCATGCCTGCAGCCGGTGCGGTGCGCTGGCGCGGTGAACCCATCGGCAAGGTGCACGAACAATATGGCCGGGAAATGGCCTACATCGGCCATGCCAATGGCATCAAGGATGACCTGACCCCACTGGAAAACCTGCGGCTCGCGGCTGCACTGGGCGGTCGTGACCTCGATAACGCAACCGCGATGGCAGCGCTGGAACGGGTGGGGCTGTCACGCTGTCTGGATTTTCCTTCACGCGTATTGTCCTTTGGCCAGCGCCGGCGGGTTGCGCTGGCCGGACTGATGACGGCGGGCGCCTTGCTGTGGATTCTGGACGAACCCCTGACCGGTCTGGATGTTCAGGGAGTGGCCATGGTGGAGCAGATGATCCGCGATCATGTCGTGGCGGGCGGACTGGTGATCATGACGACCCATCAGCCGCTGGCGCTGGACGGGGTGACGCCCAGAACCCTGTCGGTCGGGGAATAGCATGGTTGTAAAAGCGTTGAATCACCAACTCTCATGCAGTGCCTTCGATGCTCTTTGGCATGCTAGAGAAATCCTGAAGAAGTTGGTTTGCTGTG
>JAIOJU010000223.1 GCA_019911765.1 Thiobacillus sp. | reverse complement strand
TTCTCGGCCTGGCCACCCTGTTTGGCTTGGGGCTGGCCGCGCTGGCACTGTTTGCCACGCCGCTCGGACGCGACCTGACGCGGCCACAGCGCGGTGCGATCATGCTCACCGCCGGCTTCGGCAACGTGCTGTTCTTCGGCTATCCCTTTCTCACCACGGTGTTCGGCGAGTCCGGCGCACGCTATCCCTTCTTCGCCGACATGCTGGCCGCCACGCCGCTGGTATGGTCGCTCGGCGTATGGATCGCCTTTCGCTGCGGCAAGCACACCGAACATGCCTCGTTTCTGGCCATGTGGCTGAAACTGCCGCCAGTGTGGGGGTTTGCCGCCGGGCTGACCGTCAACCTGTCCGGGCTGCCGCTCGCACCGCTGATCGAGGCCGCGCGCTGGGCCGGCAGCCCGACCATTCCGCTGATGCTGTTTGTGCTGGGGCTGACCATTCCCTGGCACGACCTGCGTCCGCAAAAGGCCGTATTTGTCGCCCTGGCCATCAAGCTGGCGCTGATGCCGCTGCTGGCGCTGGGCATTGCGCTGGCGTGGCCGGGCACGCTCACCGAGCCGGGCGAGGCGGGCGTGCTGGAAGCCGCGATGCCGACCATGGTGATGGTGATCGCGCTGGCCGACCGCTTTGGCCTCGACACCCGGCTGGCGGGCCTCATCATGGGCTGGTCAACGCTGGCGGGATTGGTTACGCTGCCATTCTGGCTTGTTGTGGTTAAGGGATTGGCATCATGAAAATCGGATTTATTGGCAGTGGCATCATGGGGCGCCCGATGGCGGAAAACCTGCTTCGCGCCGGACATCAGCTGTTCGTCTACGGGCGCCGCTTCGATCGCCTGGAACCCATCCTGGTCGCAGGCGCGCTGGGCAAGGGCACACCGGCCGAAGTGGCCGCCGAAGCCGACATCAGCTTCACTGTCGTGTCCGACACGACCGATGTCGAACAGATCATCTTTGGCGACCGCGGTCTGATCCACGGCGCCAAGCCCGGCCACACCATCGTCGACATGAGCACCGTGTCCCCCGCCGCCACCCGCCGCATCGCCGCATCGCTGGCCGAGCGCGGCGTCCACATGCTCGACGCACCGGTATCAGGCGGCGAAGTCGCGGCGCGTGAGGGCACGCTGTCGATCATGGTCGGCGGCGATGCGCCCATCTTCGACAAAGTCCACCCGCTGTTCGAAGTGCTCGGCAAGAACATCGTCCACGTCGGCGGCCACGGTGCCGGCCAGGTCGTCAAATGCTGCAACCAGATCGTCGTTGGCCTCACCTTCGAAGGCGTGGCGGAAGCCCTCCTGCTGGCGCGCCGCAACGGCGTCGATCCGGTCAAGATGCGTGAGGCGCTGCTGGGCGGATTTGCCGGCAGCCGCATCCTCGAAGTCCACGGCCAGCGCATGCTCGACTCCAACTACAAGCCCGGCTTCAAGGTCAAGCTGCACCACAAGGACATGGCCATCGTCATGGACAACGCACAGGAAACAGCCACCCCGCTGCCCGGCGCCGCGCTGATCGCCCAGCAGATGAACGCGCTGATGGGTGCCGGCGACAGCGAACTCGATTCCTCCGCCATCATGCGCGCACTCGAGCGGCTGGTGGGTGAAGGGAAATGAGCTTCAAGGAACGCGTGGTTTTTCTCGACCGCGCCGCCCTCACGCCCGACGACCTGCCGATTCCCGGTTTCGAGCACAACTGGAGCGAATTTCCCTTCACCGAGACCGCTGACCTGGTACCCCGCCTGTTCTGGGCGACCACCGCCATCACCCACGCCACGCCGATTGATGCCGGGGCGATCGGGCAATTGCACAAGCTGATTCGCGTGGTCGTCACCGGGCCTGCGGTGGTTGATGGCGCGGCCTGCGAGGCCAAAGGGATCGTGGTGCGCCATTTGCCGGCGGTCGATGCGCCAGGACCTGCGCTGATCGGACTGCTTGAGGCCATGGTTGCTGAAAGCCGGGATCCAGCCTGAAATACGGTGCCCGCGCTGGATTCAGGGATGGTCGCCCATTTGACGATCAAGCAGCGGCTTAAGAATGCGTGTTTTGGTCCGTAATATCGATCGGTAGACCCTTCATAAAAACATACAATTTGCGCGCTGAACGCCAACCCTATGGAAACCAAAAGCCTGTACACGCTCCTGGGGGTCCGACCGGATGCCTCTTCCGACCAGATCGAACGTGCCTACGCCGAACTGCTGCATCAGCTAAAAGACGGGGTCGATGCCCACCCCGGTGGCGACGACCGAATCCGCCTGATCGCGGCCAAGGAAGCCTATGCCGTCCTGTCCGATCCCATAGCCCGGCAGCGTTACAACCAGAAGCTCTTTGCTCCCCAGACGGTGGGAGCGGTGCCGGAGATCATCGTCGAGTCATCCAATTCCTGGGGCATCGTCAAACTGCTGGTGATCGGTGCCATCGTCATCGCCGCAATCTGGACGTATAACCGCAATACCCTAGAAAAAGAGAAGCTGCTGATCGAGCACGAAAAACAGATCATCGAGACCCAGGTCAAACTCGAACAGGAACAGCGCGAACTTCAAGCCGCCAATCAACTGGCGCAGCAGCAAAAGCGTGAGCAATACGAAGCCCAGGCACAAGAACGCCGCTTGAGAGAACAGGCCCTCAGAGACTCCCGGGATCTGGATTACCGCCTGCAGCGAAATGAACGCGAACAGCTAAGCCAGCAACAGCGGGAAGCCCGCGAGAAACAGCAGGCGGCACGCGAGCTGCAATATCAGAAGCAACAGGAAGAAGCTCGCCAGCGCCAGCAGCGGCTCGAAGCCGAACGCCAGATTGAGCGCGAAAAGCAGGCGCTACGAAACCTGCAAAACGAAAATCGCAGCAGCAACAGCCGATATTATTGATTCAAGCGTGTCGTACTAGCAGGCATCATCCTCGATGCCTGCTAGTCTGACAGCATGAAACCGCCCACTCCTGCCTCCCCCCGCAGCATCGTGATCATCGGCGCCGCCAGTGGGGCCGGTGCGCCCGACCCGGCCTGCGCCGAAGGGCCGGATGCACTGCGCCACTACCGGGTCTTCCACGATACCCCGCTGCAGCACGTGGCATGGGACGCGATCCTGCGCGTGCCGCGCGCGCAGCAGGGCACGCCATTGCATGCAATCGCTTTATTCAATACCCGGCTGGCCACAGAAGTGGAGACGACACTGAAGGCGGGCCATTTCCCGCTGGTGGTGGGGGGCGATCATTCCTGCGCCATCGGCACCTGGAGCGGGGTGCATCATGCCTTCGCCGGCAAGGGGCCGATCGGCCTGATCTGGATCGACGCCCACATGGACAGCCACACCTTTGCCACCACGCCGAGCGGACAGATTCACGGCATGCCGCTGGCCTGCCTGCTCGGCCACGGCGAGGCGGCGCTGACCGGAATCGACGGGCCGGAAGCCAAGCTGCGCCCCGAACACGTCTGCCTGATCGGCGTGCGCAGCTGTGAGGCTGGCGAAGCCGCGCTGCTGCATCGGCTGGGGGTACGGGTATTCGGCATGGATGAAATCCGCCGGCGCGGCCTGGCCGAGGTATTCGACGAAGCGCTGGCCATCGTGCGGCAGGGCACGGCCGGATTTGGCGTGAGCGTGGATCTGGATGCGCTCGACCCCGAAGAAGAGCCCGGCGTGGGCAGCCCCGTTCCGGGCGGACTGCATCGAGACGAACTCGCTGCTGCACTATCTCGTTTGCGTAGCGATCCGGCTTTTGTGGCAATGGAAATCGCCGAATACAACCCGCGCCGGGATCGCGGGCACGCTACCGCCGACGCCGCAGGGGCGCTGGTCGGCGCCATCACGCCTCTTTATTGATTCGGCCTGATGAAGTTTGAAGTGATATTGAAAGCTGACTTGCCTGGCTGTAATAAAACTGTGCGGGAGGCCGTCTCAATAGTCACGTTCCGCTTATTCGAACTCCATCGCCCGATACACCCGTCCGGCATTGCTGCGCGCGAGCTCGTCGGACGTATGCAGATGCAGGTAGGCTGACTGGTCGACCTGATAGGCATCGTCGAGAGAGCCGCCTCTCTTGATAACTTCGGCCACCTTGGCGCGCAGATGCACCAGGTAGTCGCGCGTCCACTTGCGCACCGTGGCCATGTCGGTTGGGCCGCCATGGCCGGGAATGACGATCTGCGCACCGAGCGCCTCGAACGTATCCCAGGTCTCGATCCATTTGGCCGTGTCGGTGTCTTCAAAGATCGGCAGCATGCGGATATGGAAAGCGGTATCGCCCGCAATCACCAGTTTTTTCTCGGGGATCCACACCATGGTATCGCCATGGCTGTGCGAAGAGCCGAGGTGCAGGATCTGCAGGTTCCATGAACCCATTTTCAGTTCAAGCTTGTCGTCGTAAAGCTTGTCCGGCATGACCAGCTCGGTCTTGAATGCCTTGTCGCGCGCACGGCTGCGCATCACTTCCAGCGCATCATAGCCGGTCTTTTCCATCTCCTTCGCGGTGTCGCGGTGGGCGATGAGGGTGGCGCCCTGTTCCTTCCAGTATTTCGAACCGAGCATGGCGTGACCCTGGCTGTTTTCCAGCACCACGTATTTCACCGGCTGCTTGGTGCGTTTCCTGATTTCCTCGTGCAGGCTTTGCGCCAGCAGATAATTGTCGCCGGCATTCACCACCAGCACCCCGTCTTCAGTGATGACGAAGGACAGGTTGTTGTTGTGGCCGGAGTTTTCATAGGTGCCCGGAGCCGTGGCGCCGATGGCTGACCACACCCCGGGAGTCACTTCCTGCGGCAGATCGTAGAGAAAAGAGTCGGGCACCTTGTCGTATTGCTGGATCGGCAGGCCGGCACGCTTCCAGTTGAAGAAGCCGTCGCGGTAATTCTTCACATTCCTGTAGCCGAGCCTGATCAGCGTTTCGGCGGCCAGCGGACTGCGCTGGCTGACGCCGCAATAGACGACGATGGGGGTTGTCTTGTCCGGCACCCGTGCTTCGATCTGATACTCCAGAAAGCCACGGTCGATATTGAAGAACAGCGGCGCATCGATATAGCCCGACCCGTTCAATTCGGCCGGGGAACGCACATCGATCACCACCGTCTTCGGCTTCGCTTTCAGCTGCGCCAGCAGGCCAGCCGTATCCAGCTGTGGCACGCGCGTGTTCACGGCTTTCAGCACGCCTTGCGCAGCCTGGGTGATGGCGGGCGCCTCGGGCGGTGGATTGACGATGGCCGCCAGGTTTTGGGCCTGCGCCAGGGCGGAGAACAACAGGGCCGGATAGAGCAGGGTGAAAGGAAAACGCGAAAACCTCATTTCTGTCTCCTTGATTCTGAACAGGCCCTAGTCTGACCCCGCCCCGACGAAGGGGTTCTCGCGACGTTCGTGTCCGAAAGTGGACATGGCGCCATGTCCCGGCACGAAACGCACGTCATCGCCCAGCGGAAACAGCTTCTCACGGATAGCGGCCAGCAGCGCCGCATGGTCGCCGCGCGGGAAATCGGTGCGGCCGATCGAGCCCTTGAACAACACATCGCCGACGAAGGCAAGCCGCGCCTGCGGCTGGTAAAACACCACATGGCCCGGGGTGTGGCCGGGGCAGTGCAGCACCTCGAAGCGGATCGCGCCTACCTCGACGCGGTCGCCATCGTTCAGCCATTGATCCGGCGTAAACACCACCGCGGGCGGAAACCCGAACATCCCGGCCTGCTGTGGCAACGCATCGAGCCAGAACTGCTCGTCCTGCTGCGGGCCGATGATGGGAATGCCGAGCGCATCGCGCAATTCCACCGCCGCGCCGACATGGTCGAGATGGCCGTGGGTAAGCAGGATGCTTTCAAGCGTGAGTCCGCGCTGCGCCACCTCGGCCAGCAGGCGCTCGGCCTCGCCGCCGGGGTCGATCAGCGCGGCGCGGCCTTGCGCGTCCCACACCAGCGAGCAGTTTTGTTGATACGGGGTGACGGGGAGAATGGTAAATTCCATGCAGCCTATTATCTGCCGATTCCACCCCGCTGGAGTTTTCACGCCATGTCCGCACCCGACGCCCTGCTGCTGCTTTCCACCCACTGCCCGCATTGCCCGGCCATGCTGTCGTCGCTTGCCGACCTGGTGAAGCAGGGCATCATCGGGCGGCTGGAGGCAGTCAATCTGGAACAGCACCCCGAAGTGGGGCAGGCACTCGGCGTGCGCTCGGTGCCGTGGCTGCGGCTTGGGAAAATTGAACTCGCCGGCGTGCACAGCAAGGCCGAACTCGCCGGCTGGGCGGCCAAGGCCGACAGCGAGGCGGGCATGGCCGACTGGTTCCACCTGCTGCTGAAGGAAGGCCAGCTACCCCGTGCGCAGGCGATGATCGAAGCCGATGCAGCGCTGTTGGCGGCCGTGCTGCCGATTGTCGGCAACATCGACGCCAGCCTGAATGTGCGGCTGGGCGCCGGCGTGCTGCTGGAAAATTTTGCCGGCACCGACACCCTGCGCGCGCTGCTGCCGCGCCTGGGCGAACTGTCACAGCATGGCGATGCACGGGTGCGCGCGGATGCCTGCCATTACCTCGGGCTCACCGGCGACGCTGCGGCGAAGCCGTGGCTGGAAGCGCGACTGACGGACGACGATGCCGACGTGCGCGAGATTGCGGCAGAAAGCCTGGAGAGCGTGTCTTCAGCGAGCTAACCGCAAGCTGGCTCGACACCGCCTTCGGTGCTATAGTTTTGAACATACCGCCCGGGCTTTGGCCCGGGCGGTTTTCGTTTTTTCAGCCTTGTTTCAGGAGACCTCCATGGAAATCACGACCCGCCCCGCCATCACCGTATCCGAACGCGACCTGGATCGCCTTGAAGCCATGCTCGCTGGCTTGCCAAGCAACCAACCTGGTTTAGAGGCACTGCACGAAGAGCTTGATCGCGCGCAGATTGTTCGCTCCGAAACGATGCCACCCAACATCGTGACGATGAATTCACGCATCCGTTTCGTACTTGAACCGGTGGGCAGGGAAGTCGAGATGACGTTGGTGTATCCGCGCGATTTCACCGGCTGCCCGGATCAGCTGTCGGTGGCGGCACCGGCGGGGATCGCCGTGTTGGGCCTTGCAGTTGGCCAGCACATCGAATGGTGTGTGCCTGGCGGGCAAACCGTACGTGCGCGCATCCTGGACATTCCCTACCAACCCGAACGTTCAGGCGATTACATGCTCTGAGCCGGCCCGTGTCCCATGTCGCTTCCCGCCGCCTATCTCAGCGTCATCCTGATCTGGTCCACCACGCCGCTCGCGATTCAGTGGAGCGCGCAGGAGGCCAGTTTCAGCTTTGCGGTGATGGCGCGCATGCTGATCGGACTGGCGGTCTGCCTGGTGCTGCTGCGCGCGACCCGAACGGCGTTTCCCTTTACCCCGGCTGCGCGGCAGCTGTATGCGATCAGCGGACTGTCGATGTTCGTGGCAATGCTGCTCACCTATTGGGGGGCGCTGCACATCCCGTCCGGGCTGATTTCGGTCATCTACGGGCTGTCGCCATTGATGACAGGTTTGTTCGCCGCCCTGTGGTTGAGTGAGTTCACGCTTACGCGAATGCGCGTGGCCGGGCTGATACTTGGCCTGAGCGGACTGTGGGTGATTTTCGGCCAGCCGTGGCCGGGCGGCGACCACGGTACGCTCGGTACGCTGGCCGTGGTCGCGGGGATGGTCTCGCAGGCCCTGGGGCTGGTATGGATCAAGCGGCTCAATGTGCGCATCTCCTCGCTCGCGATCACCACCGGCGCGCTCGGGGTGGCGGTGCCGTGTTTCATGCTGGCCTGGGTCATCGCCGACTCGGCGCAACTGCCGTCCGACATCACGCCGCGTGCCGGTGCCGCCATCGTCTATCTCGGCGTGTTCGGCTCGGTGGTGGGGTTCACGCTGTATTACTACCTGATCAAGCACCTGGACGCGGGCCGCATCGCCCTGATCACGCTGATCACCCCGGTCACCGCCTTGCTGCTGGGACAGACGCTCAACGCCGAACTGATTCCTGCCACCGGCTGGGCCGGGATTGCGCTGATCGGTGCAGGGCTGTTGATCTACGAATGGCAGGCGCTACGGCAACTGCGGCGACCGGTTATTTCTTGAACAGGTCGTCAAGCGAAGCGGGAGGATTGGGCTTGCTGGATTCATCGCCGGGCGGACCACCAAACAACGCATCCAGCGCACTGCGGCTGGCCTGCGCCATCACCGCGCCGCCGCCCTTATAGGCTTCGGGGCGCGGCACGAACCAGCCACAATCATTGACGCAGGTTTTGTCGGCCACACG
Organism: Thiobacillus sp.; assembly: GCA_019911765.1. Taxonomy (GTDB): domain Bacteria; phylum Pseudomonadota; class Gammaproteobacteria; order Burkholderiales; family Thiobacillaceae; genus Thiobacillus. The sequence continues at coordinate 28,275 of JAIOJU010000223.1, read as the reverse complement.
GTCGGCCGCCAGTTCGCGGCACTGGCCCGAGCGGTGGGCATCGAAGTGTCGGCACAGCCGGCATGCGTGAAGATCCGTGCGGCAACTCGGGCAAATATCGAGACGCGACAGCGGCAGCAACATGCCGGCCAGGCTGGCGCCACATTTCCAGCAGACCAGGCTCATGAGCGCGGCGACGCCTGACCGGAAATGTCGGCATCGAGCAGGGCGTGATATTTCAGGTCGCCCAGCGAGACTGTTTTCAATGCGCGTTCGTGCGTGGCATTGAGCACCACGGGCGGCGCCATGCCGTCCTCGGCCGCCTCGAGCCAGCGTGCGGCGCACACGCACCAGCGGTCGCCCGCCTGCAGTCCGGGGAAATCCAATTCGGGAACAGGGGTGCTGAGATCGTTGCCGCGGCTTTTCGAATACTCCAGAAACGCCTCGGTCATCTGCACGCATACGGTGTGGCTGCCGATATCCTGCGGGCCCGTATGGCACACGCCATCGCGCGCAAAGCCGGTCATCGGCGAGACACTGCACACCTGCAGCACACTGCCCAGCACGTTACGCGCGTCGCTCACATGACTCTCCCCGGATACCTGCAGGAAAAATAACACAAGCGCGCTGGGTACGTCTGCATCAGGGCTGCTCGGAAAAGGTGATCGGCGCCGGGGTCAGCTTGCCCGCCAGCTGGGCAAGATAATGCGACTGCACGATATGCATCAGCACACTGGGGGCGGGATAGCCGTCGGCAGGCAGATGATGCATGACCTGATACAGGCGAATGGCGTTTTGCGTGCGCGGACCGAGCATGCCATCTGGCGTGCCCGCATCCAGGCCCAGTTCGTTGAGCGACTGCTGCATGACTTTCAGCTGGGCCATGCTGAGCGCATTAGCTTCGCCGGATCGCACCGCCAGCGCACTGGCGCCCGCCATCTGCTGCGCCAGTTGCGCCACCGACAGGGCGTAATTCACCGAGCGGTTCCACTTCATGATCACGTCGAAGTTGTCGAACACCATCAGGGCCGGGCCTTGCCAGCCCTGGGGCAGGATGATGGCGGCGTTGCCCGCCACAGACGGCAGGGCCGTACCATCGATTTTCTGCACGCCGAGCCCGCTCCACTCCGACACGGCCAGGCGGTTGTTTACACGCGCATAACGCCAGTCAAAATTGGCCGGAAGACTGACTTCCAGCGCCGCCGGCTCCTGCGCGCGCCAGCCCGCACGCTTCAGGTAGTTGCCTGCCGAGTGCATGGCATCGGGAACGGACTGCCACAAATTGATGCGGCCATCGCCGTCCCCATCCACGGCATAGGCGCGGTAGGTGGAGGGCATGAACTGCATATGCCCCATGGCGCCTGCCCACGAACCGTTCATGTCGATGGCCTGGACGTGCCCGGCATCAATAATGCGCAGCGCATCCAGCAACTGATTGCGGAAAAAGGTGCTGCGGCGGCCATCGAAGGCCAGCGTCGCCAGGCTGGCCGGAATGTTGTGGCTGCCCAGGGTGGAGCCGAAATTGGTTTCCAGCCCCCAGAATGAAACCAGTATGGTCCTGGGCACGCCATATTTCTGCTCCACCTCGTCCAGCAGCGCGGCATGCTCCTGCAACAAGGCTTGTCCGCGTGCAATCCGGGCGGGCGTCACGCGCTTGTCCAGGTATTCGATAAAGGTCTGCAGGAATTCCGGCTGGCGCTGGTCGAGCTCGACCACCTTCTCGACCGGCGTGATGCCCGTCAGCGCAGCGTCGAGCGTGGCGGGCGAAATGCCTTGTGCCAATGCCTCCTGTCGAAACCCGGCCATCCAGTTATCGAACGCCGTCTGGGCATGAACAGGGAAGGCCGCCAGCGCGGCCAGCAGATAACAGATTTTACGCATGTCGTTGCAACCAGTATTCGAGCAGCGCCAGATGCCACAGCTTGCTGCCCTGGATGCGGGTGTGATGTTGCTCCGGCGCATCCAGCAATTTGTTCACGTAGGCGCGGTGATACAGGCCACGTTCGCGGCAGGCCTGCGAATTCAGGATGTCCTGCATGAAGGTCAGAAACTCGCCGCGCACGTATTTGAGTGCGGGCATGGGAAAGTAGCCTTTTTTGCGGTCGATCACCGCGTCGGGGATCAGGCCGCGTGCAATGGTTTTCAAAACATGTTTTCCCTCGGATGCCAGTTTCAGTTGGGGTGGCATGGACGCTGCAAGTTCCACCAATTGATGATCAAGGAAGGGGACACGTGCTTCCAGCCCCCATGCCATGGTCATGTTGTCGACGCGCTTGACCGGATCGTCGGTGATCAGCATGGTCGTATCCATGCGCAGCACCTGGTCGATAAAGTCATCGGCAAACGGCTCGGACAGGTGGCTGGCGATGGTCTGCGTCGTGTAATCCGGACCATGGTATGCAGGGTTCACCATCTCCAGAAACTCGTCGTGGTCGCGGTCGAAATAATGCGCGCGGAAGCGCTCCAGCGGCGACCCCGATGTCGCGGCCGCCATGCGCGGATACCAGAAATAGCCGCCGAACACCTCGTCCGCGCCCTGCCCGCTTTGCACCACCTTGACGGTTTTGCTGACCTGCTCGGACAGCAGGTAAAACGCCACCGCGTCCTGCGCGAACATCGGCTCGCTCATGGCGTCGACCGCTTCGGGCATGCGCCGCAGCACTTCCGGATTGGGAATGAGGAACTTGTGATGCCGGGTGCCGTACATGGCGGCAACCGGATCGGAGTACTCGAACTCGTTGCCACGCTCTTCCGGCTGGTCCTCGAAGCCGACCGAGAACGTCATCAGGTCGGGCACGCCCTGTTCGGCCAGCAAGGCCACCAGCAAACTCGAATCGAGGCCGCCGGACAGCAACACGCCCACCTTGACGTCGGCAATCTCGATGCGCTTTTTCACCGCCTGCCGCAGGCTCTCGTGTATCGCCTCGGTCCATTCGGCTTCGCTTTTCGGCTGGGCCGGACGCTGCGCTTTCAACGACCAGTATTTGGTGTGCCTGAACTCGCCACGCGCATTCACCGTCAGCGTGGTGCCCGGCGCCAGCTTGCGGATGCCGTTGAAAACCGTGCGTGGCGCGGGCACCACTGCATGCAGCGTAAACAGATGGTGCAGCGCGACCGCATCGAGTCCCGTGTCCACGCCGCCTGCGGCCAGCAGGGCCTGCGGGGTGGAGGCGAAGCGGAAGCGGCCCTGGTTATCGCTGTAATACAAGGGCTTGATGCCGAGGCGATCACGCGCCAGAAAAAGCGTTTCGCGATTCCAGATGGCAAACGCGAACATGCCGTGCAGGCGCTCGACACAGGCATCGCCCCATTCCAGCCAGGCGCGCAGGATGACTTCGGTGTCGCCGTCGGAATGGAAAGCCTGGCCACACTCGATGAGCTCGGCGCGTAATTCGGGGTAGTTGTAGATGGTGCCGTTGAACACCAGCGTCGTGCCGGTGGCGGCGTCGACCATCGGCTGATGCGAGCGTGACGACAGATCAATGATGGACAACCGCCGATGCCCCAATCGCACCGGCCCGTCGGCATGCTGGCCTTCGGCATCGGGTCCCCGCCGTTCCAGCTTTGCCAGCATCCGCGCCATCGCCGCCGCATCGGGCGCCGTGCCGTCAAACCTGAATTCACCTGCTATGCCGCACATATTTAACCCCTGTTATCCGCGAAGGGCGCGAAGAAACACGAAGGGACTCTGCAGGGTTTGTCTTCGCGACCCTTCGCGTCCTTCGCGGATAAAAATCACATTTCATGCCACCAGCGGCGGCTCGTCCATCAGCGCAATCTGCTCGCGCAGTTCGAGTATTCGAGCCTGCCAGTACTGCTGGGTATTGAACCACGGAAATGCCGCCGGAAAAGCCGGATCGTCCCAGCGCCGTGCCAGCCAGGCCGCATAGTGAATCAGGCGCAGGGTTCGCAGCGCTTCGACCAGATGAAGTTCACGCGGATCGAACCCGGCGAAGTCTTCGTAGCCCAGCAGGATCTCGGTGAGTTGCGCCTGCTGTTCATCGCGCTCGCCGGACAGCAGCATCCACAGATCCTGCACGGCCGGCCCCATGCGGCTGTCATCGAAATCGACAAAATGCGGGCCGTCAGCAGTCCACAATACATTGCCTGCATGGCAATCGCCGTGCAAACGAATGGCATGCACCGTACCGGCGCGTTCATAACAATATGCCACACTGGTCAAGGCATGTTCGACCACGCTGTCCCATGCCGCGACCAGATCGGGCGGCAACCACTTGCCGGTGCGCAGGAAATCGCGCGAGGCCAGGCCGAAGGTTTCCAGATTGAGCACCGGCCGGTGGACAAAATCCGTCTGCGCACCAACCGCATGAATGCGCCCAAGAAAACGCCCCATCCATTGCAGGGTGTCGGCGCGGTCGAACTCGGGCATGCGCCCGCCCTGTTTGGGATACACCGCAAAGCGAAAGCCTTCATGTAAATGGAGCGTGGCGCCCTGCAGCACCAGCGGCGCGACCACCGGAATCTCGCGCGCGGCCAGATCGGTGGTGTACGCATGCTCCTCCAGAATGGCCTCGTCGCTCCAGCGCCCGGGGCGGTAGAATTTGACCACGACGGGTGCCACGTCCTCCACGCCCATCTGGTAGACGCGATTCTCGTAGCTGTTCAGTGCCAGCAGGCGACCGTCCGCACGCAAGCCGCAACTGTCGAGCGCATCGAGTGCGCAGTCCGGAGTCAGTGCGGAATAAGGATGCAATAAATTCATGAGGGTGGACGGGTAAGCGGCTATAAACAGATGATGCCTCAAAACGCCAGCCGGGCCGGCACACCATGACCCATCCCGATCCATTCAGCATGGACATCTCCCGCCATATCTGGGAGACCCGCTATCGCGCCGCGGGCGAACCGGACATCCAGGCGAGCTGGCGGCGGGTGGCGCACGCGATTGCCGCTGCGGAAGATCAGGACACCACCTTGTGGGCCGAACGGTTTTGCAGCCTGCTGGGGGGGTTCCGCTTTCTGCCCGGCGGCCGCATTCTCGCCGGTGCCGGCAGCGGACACCGGGTCACGCTGTTCAACTGTTTCGTCATGGGCGAGATCGCCGACGATCTCGAACACATTTTCGATGCGCTGAAGGAAGGCGCGCTCACCATGCAGCACGGCGGCGGCGTGGGCTACGACTTTTCCACCCTGCGCCCGGCCGGCATGGTGGCCGAGGCCACCGGTAGCATCGCCTCCGGGCCGGTGTCCTTCATGCACATCTGGGATGCCATGTGCGCCACGATGCTGTCGACCGGCGCGCGCCGCGGCGCGATGATGGCGACGCTGCGCTGCGACCATCCCGATATCGAGGCTTTCGTCGATGCCAAGCGCGACCCGGCGGCGCTGCGGCATTTCAACCTGTCGGTGCAGGTCAGCGACGACTTCATGGCCGCAGTGGCGCAGGATCGCGACTGGGCGCTGGTTTTTCCCGCACCTACCCGCAATGCAGCGGAACCCGCTACCCTGCGTGCGCTGAAGGCGCGTGACCTGTGGCAGCGCATTCTGCACGCAGCCTACGATACCGCCGAGCCCGGCGTGCTGTTCGTCGATGCCATCAACCGCGACAACACGCTGCATGACCGCGAACACCTGACCACCACCAATCCGTGCGGTGAAATCCCCTTGCCGCCCTACGGCGCCTGCGACCTCGGCTCGCTCAATCTGACTGCTTTCGTCACATCGCCGTTCAACGCCGATGCGGGCCTCGACCTGAAGGCACTGGCAGACTCGGCAGCCTGGGCGGTGCGCTTTCTCGACAACGTGATCGACGTTTCCCGCTACCCGTTGCCGGCCCAGGCTGCGCAGGCCCGGCAGTCGCGCCGCATCGGGCTCGGCATCACCGGGCTGGCGGACGCACTGGTACTGCTCGGCTTGCGTTACGACAGCGAGGCCGCACGTGCACTTGCAGCCGATGCGGTAAGCACGATCCGTAATGCAGCCTATCTGGCGTCAGTTGAACTTGCCCGGGAAAAAGGCGCGTTCCCGGGATTCGTGCGCGATGCCTTTCTGGCAAGCGGCTTCGCCCGCCGCCTCCCGGGCGAACTGCGCGACGCCATCGCCCGGCATGGCATCCGCAACAGCCATCTGCTGGCCATTGCACCGGCCGGCACCATCAGCCTCCTGGCCAATAATGTTTCCAGCGGCATCGAACCGATTTTTGCGGCCGATGCGGAAAGGCGCGTACTGGGAACGGATGGCCGCTACCATACCCATCGCGTGATCGATCATGCCCTGCAACTGTGGCAGCAGCATGGATTGAATGGGAAGCCGCCCGCGCTGGTCGAAGCGCACCATGTCGATCCGCTCGCCCATCTCCAGATGCAGGCCGCACTGCAGCCTTACGTCGACAATGCCATTTCCAAAACCATCAATGTCGCGGCCGATTTCCCGTTCCAGCACTTCGAGAGCCTGTACCTGCAGGCGCACGCGCTGGGTCTCAAGGGCTGCACCGTGTTTCGTCCCAACCCGGTGACAGGCACCATTCTGGATCCCGCTTCCCCCGACAATCCGGTACGCTGCTGCAGCCCGGAACGCGAGGCGGATTAAACGTAGGCGGATCGCATGAATACATCAAACCGGCCCCGGATCGGACTCGCGCTCGGCGGCGGCTCGGCACGCGGCTGGGCGCATATCGGTGTGATCCGCGCCTTGCAGGATGCAGGCATCGAACCCGACCTGGTCTGCGGCACCTCGATCGGCGCATTGGTAGGCGCGGCCTACGTCGGCGGCGAACTCGACCGCCTGGAAACCTGGGTGCGCGGCCTGCGCCTGCAGACCGTGGTGAGCTTTCTCGATTTCTCGCTCAACGGCGGACTGATCAAGGGCGACAGGCTGATCGAGTTTTTTCGCAGCCATTTCGTCGACCGCGACATCCACGAACTGGCCCGTCCCTTCGGCGCCGTCGCCACCGACCTGCGGCATGGCCGTGAAGTGTGGCTGCGTGAAGGCCAGGTGACCGACGCGGTACGCGCCTCGATTGCACTGCCGGGCCTGTTCACCCCGGCCCTGCGTGACGGCAGCTGGCTGGTCGACGGCGGCCTGGTCAATCCTGTGCCGGTGTCGCTGTGCCGGGCGATGGGGGCCGATCTGGTGATTGCAGTGGATCTCAACAGCGACCTCCTGGGGCGCCATCTCAAACCCAGACCCGGCAAGGCCTCGCGCAAACAGGCCGTGCCGGAAACCGTAACCCTGGCCGACAGCGTGATGGCGGCCATCCAGGCGCGCATGTCGCAACTCGGCATCAACCACAAAAACGGACCCAAACCTCCGCCCATGCTCGATGTGCTGGCGAGCAGCATCAACATCATGCAGGTGCTGATCACGCGCAGCCGACTGGCTGGCGAACCGGCGGACATCCTGATGACGCCCCTGCTCGCTGATCTGGGCTTGATGGAATTTCACCGCGCAAGTAGTGCGATCGATGCGGGGCGGCGTGCTGCAGAAGGCGTCATGCCGCAATTGCTGATGCGCCTGAATGGCGCGAATGGCGATTATTGATTCGGCCTGATGAAGTTTGAAGTGATATTGAAAGCCGACTTGCCCGGCTGTAATAAAACCGTGCGGGAGGCCGAATCAATAACCATTAAAAACAGCGTCCTATTGAGGCGGCTCAACGGACTGGTCCACTCAAGGCGACGCAAAAAACATTTTACAGGTTCAAACATTACCTGGCCGTCTCAATAAGTGGAAAAGGTCTTCAGGCCTTTGTGCCGCACAGCGCCAGTTTGCGCGTCCGGTCGAGTTGCTTGATGGCCGCCTCGCGCCGCGATGCTTCGGCACGGCTGGCGGCGGGTTCGCTATAGGCTAGTATCACCGGGCGGCGACTGCGCGTGTAACGCGCGCCCGCCTCCCCCTCGCCATTGTGTTCGGCAAGACGGCGGCCGATATCGGTGGTGATGCCGGTGTAGAGCGTGCCGTCGGCGCAGCGCAGCATGTAAACGAACCATGCTGCGTGAGCGCCGGACCGGCAGGTCATACGTCAGACAGTTGCTGTGCCCATAGCAGTGCATCCATGTGCGCAACGTTGATCTCGACAATTTCGCGGCCGATCTGTTTGGCCAGGGCAGCCATACTGGCCTGTTCGTCATTTTCGCAAGCGACGGCCACCGCCAGATAGGGCGCATAGGGACCGCGCTGGTGGAGTATCGCCTCGGAAATATCCTCAGGCAGGCTCACCTGCTTGAGAAGCTGCTCCATGGGCATGTTCATCACCACATCCAGCAGCGAGAACAGGCCTGCAACAAATATTTCATCGCGTGCCTTGGCCGACAGCGCCCGGCCGGCGAGCCGCTCCGCCATCCGGCCCCGCGCCAGGGCATTTTCCAGCACCGCCTGATCAAGACTCTGGGCCTGGCCGCCGGTGAACAATACCAGCGTCAGCCAGCGGTAAAGCTTGTCCTGCCCCATCACCATCAGGGCCTGTTCGATGCCGCCGACCTTGTTCATCAAACCCATGCCCGGCGAATTGACATAACGCAGCAACCGCATCGACAGCGCCGGGTCGTGGCGGAACTGCTCGGCCAGTTCCGGCTGTTCCGCACCGGTCCGCACACGATTCATCAGATCCAGAACCTTGGCCCGCGATGGACCAACCGTGGGGGTGTCCAGCTTTTCACGGCGGGTAATGAATGGCCCCATGAACAAGGCAAACTGCAACTTGTGGCACATGTGGAAGGCTTCCAGCGTCTGCACCCCCATCGCCACAAAATGCTTGCCTGGCGCAACCTTCGATACCACTGCCATTTGCGCGGTAATGGCCGGAATGTCCTCGCCGCTGACATCCATCAGGACATGGCTGGCCAGTTGCAGCAGGTTGTGGCGATCAGGATGCACGACATCGTCGGCCTCCACGGCAAATTGAAAGCCCTGTGTCTTGAGCGCTTCGAGTCGTGCAAGCAGCGCTTCGCCAATATGCGTATGGGCATCGAGCTTCAGCACCCAGACCGTCCCGGCAGCGGGCCAGTCGTCAATTCTGGATTCAAGCAGGGTGGCTGTGGAAATCGGCACAAAGGCAAGACGCTGGCCCAGCAGGCGCGTGATATCCATGCGCTGCAAATTATCCAGCAGGGTTTCATCATAAAGGCGCTGCACGTCGGGCAGCGCCGCATCGTCTGCGGATTCTGGCGTGCGCCGCAGCATGAAGGTATAGCCCGCGACACGCTGCTCACGCCCCAGCATGGCTTCCCTGCGCATCACCGACGGCGCTTTGCCGGCCTCGGCTTGTGGCTCCGCCGTGGCGGGCGCCTTGTCGGCTTCGGCCAGAACGGCCTTGTTCACCTGCGGCGCCACTTTATCCGGCTTGCCTGACAACATTCCTACGAGACGATTCAGCACACTGCGTTCCTCCATGACAGACCGGGATATCAGAATAGAAAACGGCAGCTTCGCGCAGGACTGTAGCCCGCGCGAAGAAATATTTGTCAGGTGGAGTTTATAGCGCGCGTTTTACCGAAACGATGCCACGCACCATGCCCAGGCTGTAGCCTGTAGCCTTGTCCAGCGGGTATTCTGCGGCAAGGCGTGCTTTGACGCCGTCCGGGATGGCTGCAGGGTCGCCATGGCAGGTCAGACATACCTGTGCCACCGGCAAGGCCTTGGCGTAACGGAACTGCTTGCCTGTCGGCGTGCTGACGATCTGCCAGGTATCGAGTGTCTCCGGCTTTTCGCCGGCTGCCATGCGCTTCTCCAGGCCGGCCTGGGCCCCGGCTTCCCATGCATCGGGCACGCCCGCCGGGTTGCGGTTCCTGGGGCTGACACGCTTGACGTCAAAACCGGACTGCTTCGACACGTCAGCAGCGACCTGCGGTGCACGCTCCTTGCATACGCTGATGGCGGCTTCCGGACCTTTTTCATTTAGCGCCGCTTTCAGTTCGCCGCCGAGTTTCTGGATCAAGGCCCCGCTGGCCTTGCGCGCATCGGCTGCCATGGCGGCCTGTTCCTCGGCACTGGGACCACTGGCACATCCCGCCAGCAGAGAGGTAATCGCAAGGGCAATCAAAGCAGACACTTTCATGGGGAAATCTCCAAAGTAAGAAGAATCGAAGAATAAGGCACATCGGTTCAGGATATGCGCCGTTACTATCCTAGTACGAAGCAGGATGAATTTTCTATAGTGCAGCCACGGGATCCAAAAAATTGAGCAAACTTGTCTATCAATATTTTTTTCGCGGCCTGATCACCGCCCTGCCGCTGGGGCTGACGGTCTACTTGTTCTATATCTTCCTGAGCTGGAGTGAAACACTGACGATGCAGCTGATCCGCCCATTCATCGGCGAGTTTTATGTGCCGGGCATGGGTTTGCTGCTGGGGATAGTCGGCATTTTCCTGCTCGGGTTTCTGGTATCGCAACGCGCCGCCGGCAAGCTGCTGTCATGGGTGGAACTGCCTTTTACCAATCTGCCCGTGGTCAAGAGCATTTACTCCTCGCTCAAGGACTTCGCCGATTATTTTTCACCGCGCAGCAACCAGGCTGCCCAGACCGTTGTCGCGCTCAAGTTGCCGGGCTATCCGCTTGAAGTCGTGGGGCTGGTGACGCGTCAACGTGTCGACGATCTGCCCGCCGGCTTCCTGCGGGGTGATCGGGTGGCGGTCTATTTGCCGCTGGGCTACATGATCGGCGGCTACACGGTGTTTGTGCCGCGCGACTGGACACAGCCTGTCGACATGTCCGTGGAGGAAGCCATGCGCTCATCGCTTTTTGCCTGGATGAGAACAGAAGAAACCGACTCTGCGGCTGGCCCCAGGCGGCCCTAGTTCAACTCTGAAAGGAGCGTCCACTGCATGCAAATCGAATGTTATGCCCAACGCCTGCTCAACCCGTTCCGCGGCGTGGTGCATGTTGTTCGTTACCAGTCGGCCGAGGCGGTCTCGACGGACGGCGTCGAATGGGATCTCTACGTCGCCAACGATGCACTGCTGGATGACCTGGGCCACGCCGGACGGCGTGCCCAGATTTCAGATATCCGCTACGGCCACTGGTCTGCTGAAAAAGGCCTGAAACGCGGGCCATTATTCCCTTCGGACGATTTCAAGCGGCTCGAAAACATGGGGGCAGTGGCATACGAGCACCTGCTCAAGGTGCATCGTGAGGTGCCGTTTGTTTTCCGTGACCAGTTCGAACTCTGGCTGCTGGATCAGGACAACCAGCCACTGGCCCTGCTGCACAGCGTGCGCACCGATAGTGAAACCGATACCAAGCCACCGCTCGATTGGCGCGCCGGCATCGCCGCGCAGGAACATTTCCGGAGCACGGCCATCACCGATCTGGCCGAGCCCGCCGGAACCTATCTGACCCGCTATGTGAACAGCCTGTCGAGTGGCGTGGCACAGTGGTTCCGCCGCTCCGACGATGGGACCGGCCTGGGTCTGCATACACTCAAGGGAGGCGATGCCTTGCGTGGCCGTGTTCTGGAGGCCGACGTCTTCCCGCCGCTATTCATCACCACGACCGGCATGAACGCGGCGCACACCCGTTTGGTGCACGATTATCACGCCTGGCAGGCACCCTGGATGCTGTTGCTGCCTCACCTCGACCCCACCACCCGCGGCGCACTTGAGATCGCCGCCTGCCAGCAGGCCGAGATGGTCGAAAAGCACTGTCGGCTCTATCCCGCGATGATAGATCGCGCAGCCCTGCAGGCTGCGCGCGTCGAAGCGGCATTCATCCGGAACCAGCCTGCGCCGCCCAGGCCGGCCGAAGCAACCTCGACCGAGTACATCGAACTCAACGTCAGCGAGGAATGATCAGGGTGTGGCCTTGAGTATCATGGCGCTGCATCAGCGACACGCCACATATGCAAATTCTCGTACGGGGTTTATTGCGTCGGGTCGATCGCCTGTTTCATTTTCTGGCTGTCGATGTGGTTTTCGAGATCGGCCAGGCCACGGGCCACGCCCGGGTCGGCAAACAGTTCACGGGCGGCAACCTGCCCCAGCATCTGAAAACCGGTCTGCAGCGCGGTCGCGCCTTCGTATTTCACCGCCTGCCGGGTTTGCGTGCGGCAGGACTCGGTCAACAGGCGCTCGAACAGCTGTGCCGTGTCGCGGCTCGACTGGGTGCGTTCCGCCTCGGTGATCGATGCTATCGATTTGACTGCCGGATGCAGCGCCGCCATGGCAAACATCCATTTGACGAGTGCGTTCTTGTCGGTTGTCGTCGTTGACTCGACCAGGCATTTGGCCAGGTCGTCCGAATACGGGCCCGCATACGCAGGCGCAATACCCAGCCCACTCATCGATACCGCCATCGCAGCGGCTACCGCATGACGTCGAATCATTGCCTGTCCTCCTGGAATAGCCACATTCACATCCGGATCGGCTCGAACGTTGCGTCCAGATTCTGGTCGTCGCAATAATCGAGAAAATCGCCGCGCAGGGTGGCGATGTGCGCATCGGCCGGAATGCCCAGCGTCATGTGGACCGCAAACATCGGTGCGCCGGTGTGCGGGGCCGGATAGGTTTCCGTATCGAGCGCCTCGATATTGATATGCAGGCGCGCGAAGAAATTGGCGAGACTGTTGACGATGCCGGGCTGGTCGAGCGCGGCCACCTCGACGGCATACGGCATCAACGGCTTGTCGGCCTGGGTCGGGCGGGTGCGCTGCTGGATGATCGACAGGCCCAGTTCTTCACCGATGGCGGGCAGGCGGGCTTCCATCTTGGCCAGGGCGTCCCAGCTGCCGGATACCCGCATCAACAGCGCAAAACGGCCGCCCAGCGCCGCCATCCGCGACTCGCCAATATTGCAGCCGGATTCGCTGATACGGCGGGTTAGGCCCTCCACCAGACCGATTTTGTCATCGCCGCTGGCGGTGATGACAAGTGACTCAGCATCGTTGGACATTAAATAAGCTCCCTGTCGGACAATTCTTTTTTGACGTAGGCGTAAAAGATCGGCGCCGCAATCACGCCCTGCACGCCGAAAGCCGCTTCCATCGCCACCATGGCGATCAGCAGTTCCCAGGCGCGCGCCTGGATCTGGCCGCCGATGATACGGGCATTCACGAAATATTCGAGTTTATGGATGATGACCAGAAACGCCAGCGATGAGGCCGCAATGTACGGGGAATGCGACAGCGATATCACGACAATGACCGTATTGGAGATGAGATTGCCCAGCACCGGAATCAGGCCGACGATGAAGGTGACGACGATCATGGTTTTGGTGAAGGGCAGCTGCACGCCGAACGCAGGCAGCACGCCCACCAGGTAAATCCCCGTCAGCATGGCATTCAGCGCGGAGATGCGCACCTGGGCAAATACCACCCGGCGGAAGGCGTCGCCCAGTCGATGAACGCGCGAGGACATGGCCTGGGCCATCGGCGCCAGGATTTGATGCGGGTTCGCCTGGCGCAGGGCGATGAAGCTGCCGATGATGAGACCGATGATGAAATGCAGCAGGACGCGGCCGGCGTCGCCACTGAGTTTGCGGATATCCAGCGCATGGGTGCGCAGCCATTCGACCAGTCCGGCGCGGATACCGGTTTTGTCGCCCTGCGGCAGCCATTCTGCAGCCCAGATCGGTAGCAGCTGGCGGGCGTTTTCGATGATTTCGGCCATTTTTGTCAGCAAGCCTGCCAGACCGCCTTCGGTGCGCAGATACAGAATCACGCCGGCGACGAACCCGCCAAGCGCACCGAGCACGATCAGGGTGATCAGCGACACCACCAGCACCTTGGCCCAGTTGTGATCGAGGCGGCCGATCACAAACCGCGGCGCCAGCAAATGCACCAGTTGCACCACCAGCAAACCGGACAGCAGCGCAGGCAACAGGTGAAGTGTCAGGGTCAGGAACAGTCCTGCCGCCATCATCAACCAGGCGGCGATTTCGTAACGTGAGGCGGGGGTGACCGACTGTGATGTCATGCCCGCCACAGTGCCAAGAAACCCATCAATCGGCAAGAACTAAAGCGTGAAAGTTCGGATTGGGTGTGGCGGGAATGTAGGTCAGGTCATTCATGCCACTATTTTAGCCATTACGATCCGTCAATCTGCTGCCAAATAGATAATAGGCTATGGATATCAAGTTTTGGCCAGGACTGACGTTAAGTCAGTTAAGTACGCCTGGGAAAACACATGGTCTCCAATATCCATTAGAGGAGGATGAGATGTATAAACGGCATGGAAATCCAATGATTCTGTTTGCCGGGCTATTGCTCTATACAGCGGTGGCCTGGGCGGAAAAACCGTTCGCCCCGGACAGTGTTGCGGGCACGACGCGAATAACAGCCGAAACAGCGATCGATCTGGCAGGCACTTTGCCCAACCTTGTGATCATCGATAACCGCCATGCCGAGGAATTTGCAAAAGGCCATATCGAAGGCGCGATCAATCTGCTCGACACCCATATACGACGGGCCGACGTGGCGCGTCTCGCACCCAGGCTGGATACGCCACTGCTGTTCTATTGCAATGGCGAGCGCTGCCTGCGCAGTTCGCATGCCGCGAAAATGGCCGTAGGCTGGGGTTATACGCGCATTTACTGGTTCCGGGGCGGCTGGCAGGAATGGCTGGACAAGCAGCTACCGATAACACGCTGACCTTGTCGACAAGCGTTATCCATGCGCCCAGTTAATCGCATTTCGCTGCGCACCCTGACGATCAGTCTGGTGGGGCTGTTGGCGCTACTTGCGGTGCTGGCACAGGTATTGGCAGCCCAATATTTCCGGGGGGCCGCATTGGCGGCCCAGCATCAAAGCCTGGCACATATCGTGGAAGTGGCGAGCGCAGAAGTATTGCGACAGCTCGAGGCCCAGCTTATTTCGTTGGGTACCGAATTCCAGAACCGACCCGAATTCAAGCGTGCGCTGAGTCGTTTTCAGCGCGAAGGTGAACGCGATGCCTTGCCGGTGGCACTCCAGGATCCTTTCACACATGGCTTTGTCGGTGTACGCACCACCGATCTGGTCAAACTGCGTATCTTCGATACGAAGCTGCAGTTTGTGGCTGAGAGTAAATCGGAGATCGACTTTCCACCGGGCCTGCCTGCTGCCCTGCTCAAGCAGGCCAGCAATCGCGAGGGTGCGAACCGGCTCAAGGCGGTTGGTGCGTTATGGCCGCTGGAACAGCGTGCCTACTACTCTGTATTACTTCCCATCGGCGGGCTCAAGCTGCTGGGCTATCTGGAGGTGATCGCCGACCCCACCATCAATTTGCGGGCGATCGAAGGCATGACGCAGATGCCTCTGGCGATATACGGCGGCGAAGGTCGTTTTCTGGAGGGCAGCATCAACGATGGCAATGACAATGAAGGCAAGCTGCCGATCGAGACCACCCTGCGAGACAGCGAGAATGAGACTTTGTTGCGGCTGGTCAGCCTTAGCGATGTCGTCCAGCTCAACAAGGATTGGCAGCAGACGATCTGGTTCGCCGTTATCGGGGTGGTTGTTCTGATTTCCCTGGCCGCCCTGCTGGTGCTGGCCATCCTCAACCGCTTCGTCTTCAAGCCAGTCGATGCGATGAAGCAGGAGATGGCGCGCTTTGCAGCAGGCGATCAATCGGTCATCGTCGGCACGCACATGTTGTTCGAGTTTGCCGTGCTGGCCGATGCGTTCAATGCCATGGCCCGCGAGCTTGCCATCAAAATCGATCAACTGAAGCATCTGTCGCGTTACGACAGCCTGACCGCCCTGGTCAACCGGCAGCATTTCGACTTGTGCATCGAGCAGGAATGGCGGCGAGCGCTACGAAGCCATGAACCCATTTCGCTGCTCATGATCGATGTGGACCATTTCAAGCGATATAACGATTACTACGGCCACGTGGGTGGTGATGACTGTCTGCGTGCCGTCGCGGAAATCCTGCGCCAGGTGGTTCAGCGTTCGACCGATCTGCCGGCTCGCTATGGCGGCGAGGAATTCGTGGTGCTGCTGCCGAACACCCCGCTTCCCAGTGCAATTGCGTTGGCGGAAGAAATTCTAGCCATTTTCCAGCAGAGAAATCTGCCACATGCCGCCACCTCACTGGGGCGTATCAGCGTCAGCATCGGGGTGACGACCTGTAACACTGCCGAAGCCTGTTCGCCGTCAGGCCTGGTCGAGTCAGCCGACAGCGCACTTTATGAGGCCAAGCACGCGGGCCGCAACCGTTTGGCGGTTGCGGGCGAACATGGCGTAATCAGCAGCTGCGATGACTGTTCTTGTAATGATGGCAAACAGAAACCGGCCTGAACGTCCAATGGAAGCGGCACCCGAAACTGGCAGTCAGGGAAGCGCTGAACAAGTCCTTCGACAAGCTCAGGACGAACGGCAAATGATTGATTCCGTTCGTGGTGAGCCCTTCGACGTTGCTCAGGACAGGCTTGTCGAACCACACAGCAAACAAACTTATTCAGCGCTTCCTTAGCCTGTCTCAAAGGGCTTGCATGTTTTTTGGATGTGGCCCCGGTCTTTCGTCCCCGGTGAGTATGTGCGGCGCCTTCAAATTTCGGCCAGATAACCCATTGCAGCACCCGTCTGCTCGGCTGCCTGCTTGAGTGCTTCGATCCAGCCGGGCTTGTGGCGACCGGCCGGGGCGGAGATCGACAGCCCGGCGACCAGTTTGCCCTCGACATCGCGGATGGGCGCGCCGATGCACGCTACCCCCAGTTCGGCTTCTTCGCGGTCGTGCGCGATTTTTTCCTGGCGGATGGTTTCCAGTTCGGCGCGCAGGCTTTCCAGCGTCACCAGCGTGTTGGGCGTATAGGCCGGCAAACCGGTTCGGTCCGCGTAGCCCATCACGCCGCTCGGGCTGTCTTCCGCCAGAAAGATCTTGCCGACGGCGGTGACGTGCAAGGGCGCATGCGCCCCCACCACCTGCACCACCTGGATCAGGGTCTGTCCACCTGATACGCGCTCGATATAAACCGCTTCATCGCCACGCCGCACGATCAGGTTGACGGTCTCGCCGGTCAGTTCGGCCAGTTTCTGCATGTAGGGCATCGCCATCTGGCGGATATTCATCCGCGCGCGCAAGCGATTGCCCACTTCCAGCCAGCGCACGCCGAGGTCGTATTCGCCCGCACCGGTTTTTTCGACCAGGCCATGCGCCATCAGCGCACCAAGGATGCGGTGCGCGCTGGCGGTATGCAGACCGGCCTGTTCGGCCAGTCGGCTGAGACTGATGGGACCCGGTGCGCGTGCAAGGATGTTGACCAGCGACATGGCACGGTCGAGAACCTGGATGGTTGAAACAGAATTTTTCATAGGATGAAAATTTATCACGCATTGTGAAATGTTGAGCGATTATCTGCTTCAATGCGGCCATGGTTTCACATCACGTGAGACATTTTCATATCGTGAAAGGAAGTACCATGAGCGCACAGATGCAGTCCACCCCCGAGACCCTTCCCGCCTTTTGCGAGGGCATCCAGTATTTCGCCGACACGCTGCCGGAGATCGGCCGCCTGGGATCAGCGCCGCTGCTGGGACCGGATTGCCCGGCGCTGCCCGACGCGACTGATGAAAAAGCCATCTACCAGACCCTGCTGGCGGCCGACGCACTGCGTTACCTGACGCTGCAGGTCACCGGCAGCAAGTCATCCGGCCACCCGGGCGGCTTCGCTTCCAGCGCCGATGCGGTTGCCGCGCTGCATCTGCTTGGTCATCGCAACATGGTGACCGAGGTCGGCCACCATGCGCCCGGCTTCTATTCGGCGATGTTCCTCGACACCTCGCTGGAAGATATGGACATACATACAGTCGCCGACATGCGCGCCCGCTTCCGTGAGCGCCACGGCCTGCTGGGCCATCTGTCGGGCGCGATCCCCGGCCTGCTGGCCCCCGCCGGTCCGCTGGGACAGGGCCAGCATTTCGCGATGGCCGGCGCCTACCTGAACCGCGACAAGCTGTTCCCGGTCACCATCGGCGACGGCGGCCTCGGCGAGCCCTACATCATGAGCGCGTTCCAGCACTTCGCCACCGCCTATCCGGACATCACCAACTACCTGCCGGTGCTGGTGTGGAACGGCTATTCGCAGGAACACCACAGCATGGTGTCGCTGTGGGACAACACGCGCATGACTGACTACTGGCGCGCGCACGGCTTCGATGACGTCTACCTGATCGACGCCCGCGAATTCGCCGACACGCCCGACGCCCCGGTCTATGCGGATTCGACGACCTTCGGCTTCGCCGCCCGCATGGCGTTCACCGGCGCGGTGCTGAAGGCCTCCGACGCGGCCGCGCGCGGCGCGCTGTCGGGCCGCCGTTCCTGTCTGATCATCAAGCAGCTGAAAGGTGCCGGCGTGCACGCCACCGGCGCCAAGTCGCACAACCTGTATGCCCACCACACGCTTGATTCCGACGATGTGAAAGCCGGATTGCAGCGCCGCGCACTGCCGATCCAGGCCTGGAAAGTCACGCGCGAGAACTTCCGCCACGCCGGCGGCGGCCCGGCTGCCCGCGTGGCGGTGACTGAAAGCGTGCGCGACCTGCCCAGCCTCGACGGTCTACCGCTGACCGAATTCAAGGTCGGTGAAAACCACATCCCCACCACCGCCTTCGGTCACGTGGTCGGCGAAGTGGGCAAGCGCGATCCGCTGTTCGTCGTCACCAACGCCGACGGCAACGAAGCCTCGGGCATGGCCAACATCAACAAGGCGCTGACGATCCGCCACCCGACCGCCGACGACCTGTATTTCCAGGGTCCGGCCGGCCAGGTCTACGAGCCGCTCAACGAGGACGCGTGCGCCGGCCTCGCGGTGGGCGTGTCGCTGTTCGGCGGCCGCAGCCTGTGGTGCAGCTACGAATCCTTCGCCATCAACGGCCTGCCGATCTGGCAGACAGTGACGCAGGCGATGGCCGAACTGCGCCGCCCGACACCCGCCACGGTGTGCCTGTTCACCGCCGGCGCGCTGGAGCAGGGCCGCAACGGCTGGACCCACCAGCGCCCCGAGATCGAGAACTATTTCGCCGCGATGATGCGAAACGGCAACGTCTACCCGCTGTTCCCGGTCGATGCCAACATGATCCAGGCGAGCTACGACTGGGCCTTGCGCCAGCACAACAAGGGCATCGTCATCACCGCCTCGAAGTCGCCGCTGCCGATCCACGCCACCATGGCGCAGAGCGCGCAGGCGATCGAAAACGGCGCGATGGTGCTGCAGACCCGTCCGGGCGCACACACCGTGGTATTCGCGGTGACCGGCGACATGGTGCTGCAGCCTGTGTTCGAAGCCGCCGAACGCCTGAACCAGGCCGGCATCGGCTCGCGCATCGTCGCCGTGGTCAACCCGCGCCGCCTGTACCGCCCGGGTGACGTGTCATGGAGCAGCGTGTCGCAGCCTGACGACCGCTTCATGGATGACGCTGTCTTCAAGACGATGTTCCACGGCGACGTGCTGATCGGCGTCACCGGCGGCCCCTCGGGCTCGCTGGAACCCGTGATGCTGCGCAGCCAGGCCATGCAGCGCGAAGTGTTCTGCTGGAAGCGCGGCGAAACCACCGCCAGTGCGCAACAGTTGTTCGACTTCAACGGCATGAACGCACAGGCGATGCACGAGCGTGCGCTGGCGCTGCTGGAGCGCGTTTCGGCTTAAAAACTTTATCCGCGAAGGACGCGAAGAAACGCGAAGAAAACAAAATAGTGTCGAAGTCTTAATCCAAGATCATTTCCTTGATTTTCCTTCGCGCCCCTTCGCGTCCTTCGCGGACAAAAAAAGGTTTTCACCATGAATCCGAAAATAATTGTTCTCGACGATGACCCGACCGGCTCGCAGACCGTGCATTCCTGCCTGCTGCTTACCCGCTGGGATGTCGCTACGCTGAAAACGGCGCTGGCCGATGCCGCGCCGCTGTTCTTCGTCCTCACCAATACGCGCGGGATGGATGCCGCGCGCGCCGCCGCGGTCACCCGCGAAGTCTGCGTCAACCTCAAGACCGCGCTCGCCGACTACGCCGGTCCGGTGCTGTTCGTGTCGCGTTCGGATTCCACCCTGCGCGGCCACTATCCGGTGGAAACCGACGTGATGAGCGAATGGCTCGGCCCCTTCGACGCCACCCTGCTGACGCCCGCTTTTTTCGAAGGCGGGCGCATCACCCGTGACAGCACGCACTATCTGATGGTCGACGGCAAACCGGTGCCCACCCACGAAACCGAATTCGCGCGTGACTCGGTGTTCGGCTATCGCACCGCCTATCTGCCGGACTACGTGGCGGAAAAAACCGCTGGCCGCGTCACGTCCGATTCAGTGCGGCGCCTGACGCTGGCCGATCTGCACACTGACAAGACAGACGCCTGGCTTGCCGCACTGCACGACAACACTGTCGGCGTGGTCGACGGTGAAACCGCAGCCGACTACCAACGGTTTGCCGATGCCGTATTGAAAGCAGCCGGTACCGGCAAACGCCTGCTGTTTCGCAGCGCGGCCTCACTGCTTACTGCGCTGGCGAAACTGCCGCCACAACCGGTGGCTGCCGAAGCGTTTGCCTCGCTCGTGCGCGACCGCCAACCCGGCGTCATCATCGTCGGCTCCCACGTTGCCAAAACCACGGCCCAGTTGACGGTGCTGCTGAAACAACGCGGCGTGGTCGGCCTGCCGCTTGATGTCGCGCGCTTGCCGGCTGCACGCGCCGAGGTGGTGGAAGCGTTAACGGCAAGCATCGCCCACGCCCACGCACGCGGCCTCACGCCGGTGGTGTTCACCAGCCGTGCCGAGCGCCAGTTCGCCAGTGTGGCCGAACGGCTGGCGTTCGGCGAGGCGGTGTCCGGCACGCTGATGGACGTGGTCCGGCGGCTGCCGGAAACGCTCGGCTTTCTCATCAGCAAGGGCGGCATCACGTCCAACGACGTGCTTTCCAGCGGGCTGGCGCTGACCGCCTCGCGCGTGCTGGGGCAGATCCTGCCTGGCGTCACCGTGGTGCAGACACCGCCGTGGCACCGCCTGCCGACGTTGCCGGTGGTGATTTTCCCCGGCAACGTCGGCGGCGACGATGCGCTTGCAGAAGCCTACCGGCGCCTGGCGCCCTCGCACGCACAGGCAAGCCCGGCTAAACTCGCAGCCTGACCGTTTGATACCCCGCCATGCTCAGCCCCGCTTTCCTGTCACAGTTGCGCAATCTGTTGCCGTCACACAGCCTGCTCCACGAGCGCGAGGATCTGGTGCCGTTCGAGTCCGATGGCCTCTCGGCCTATCGCAACATCCCCGATGTGGTGGTGCTGCCGGAAAACGAGGCGCAGGTGGCGGCGATCCTGCAGCTATGCCACGCACACAGGATTGCCGTGGTCGCGCGCGGCGCCGGTACCGGCCTCGCTGCGGGCGCACTGCCGATCGATGGCGCGGTGCTGCTGGTGCTGGCCAAACTCAACCAGATCCGGCAGATTGATCCACTCGCCCGCACGGCGGTGGTGCAGCCCGGCGTACGCAACCTCGCGATTTCCGAAGCCGCGGCCGAGTACAACCTGTATTACGCGCCCGACCCCTCGTCGCAGATTGCCTGCTCGATCGGCGGCAACGTAGCGGAAAACTCCGGCGGCGTGCACTGCCTGAAATATGGCCTCACCGTGCACAACATTCTCAAGCTGCGTGCCTGGACCATCGACGGCCAGCTGCTCGAAATCGGCAGCGATGCGCTCGACAGCCCGGGCTACGACCTGCTTGCGCTGATGACCGGCTCGGAAGGCATGCTCGCGGTCATCACCGAAGTCACGGTCAAGTTGCTGCCACGTCCCGACCGGGCGCAGGTGGTGCTGGCTGCATTCGACGACATCGCAAAAGCGGGCGCAGCCGTCGGCAACATCATCGCCGCCGGGGTGATTCCAGCCGGGCTGGAAATGATGGACCGGCTTGCCATCCAGGCCGCCGAAGCCTTCGTCCACGCCGGCTATCCACTCGACTGCGAAGCGCTGCTGCTATGCGAAGTGGACGGCGTCAACGAGGAAGTGTCGGACGACATTTTCACCGTGCGCGAGGTGCTTGCCGCTGCCGGGGCGACCGAGATCCGCACCGCCGACAGCGAGGAACAGCGGCTCCGGTTCTGGGCCGGGCGCAAGGCCGCATTCCCGGCGGTGGGGCGTCTCGCGCCCGATTATTACTGCATGGATGGCACCATTCCGCGCGCGCAGCTGCCGCACGTGCTGAAACGCATCAGCGAGATGAGCGCCGAATATGGCCTGGCGGTGGCCAACGTATTCCACGCCGGCGACGGCAACCTGCATCCGCTGATTCTGTTCGATGCCAACACGCCGGGCGAATTGCACAAGGCCGAAGATTTCGGCGGCAAGATCCTCGAACTGTGCGTGGAGGTAGGCGGCACCATCACCGGCGAGCATGGTGTCGGGCTGGAAAAGATCAACCAGATGTGCACGCAATTCAGCACGCCGGAACTGATGCGATTCCACGACGTGAAGGCCGCGTTCGACCCGGACACGCTGCTCAATCCCGGCAAGGCGATACCCGAACTGCACCGCTGCGCCGAGTGGGGCGCGATGCACATCAAGGGCGGCCAGTTGCCGCATCCCGAGTTGCCGAGGTTCTGATGCTGGACACCCTGATCGAGCGCATCCGCGCCGCACATGCAGACAACCTGCCGCTCATTCTTCAGGGCGGCGGCAGCAAGACCTTCTATGGCAACGCCGATGAAGGCGAGGTTCTCGCCACGCGTGCGCTCAATGGCGTGGTGGACTACCAGCCGAAGGAGCTGGTGCTGACCGCGCGCGCCGGTACGCCGCTGGCAGAAATTGAAGCCCTGCTCGGCGAACAGAACCAGATGCTGGCGTTCGAGCCGCCGCACTTCGGCGGACCGGCCACGCTTGGCGGCAGCATCGCCGCCGGCCTCTCCGGTCCGCGCCGCCCCTATGCCGGCGCTGCGCGCGACTTCGTGCTCGGGGTGCGCATGATCGACGGCACCGGCCAGCCGCTGCGCTTCGGCGGCCAGGTGATCAAGAACGTCGCCGGCTATGACGTGTCGCGCCTGATGGTCGGCGCGATGGGCACGCTCGGGCTGATTACGGAAGTGTCGCTGAAAGTGTTGCCGCAACCTGCGGCACAGGCCACCCTGCAATTCGAGCTGGGCGAAGCGGCCGCCATCGAGAAGATGAACCAGTGGGCCGGACAGCCCTTGCCGCTGTCGGCCAGCAGCTGGCATGCCGGTCTGCTGACGGTGCGCCTGTCGGGTGCACCGTCAGCCGTGCATGCCGCCCAGTCCAGGCTCGGTGGCGAAACGCTGAAAGAGGCCAGCGCCTTCTGGCAGCGCCTGCGCGACCAGTCGACACCATTTTTCGACAAGCGTCCATCGACCCTGAATCAAAGCCTGTGGCGGCTGTCGGTCAAACCCACCGCGCCACCACTTAATCTGGGCGACGCGCAATGGATCGAATGGGGTGGCGCAGTACGCTGGCTGGTGAGCGATTTGCCCGCCGCGACGTTGCGTGAACACGCCCAGCGGTGCGGCGGCCATGCCACGCTGTTCCGTGGCAAGGCACCACTTGATGGCGCATTCGCTCCGCTGACACCCGCCCTGCTGACCCTGCATCGCAATCTGAAGCAACGCTTCGACCCCAGGGGCATCCTCAACCGCGGACGGCTCTACCCGGATTTCTGACTTGCGCCTGGCCTGATATGCAAACGACTCTTGCCGACTCCTTTCGCAACACCGCCGAAGGTGACACTGCCGAACGCATTTTGCGCAACTGCGTGCATTGCGGATTCTGTCTCGCCACCTGTCCCACCTATCAGATTCTCGGCAACGAACTCGATTCGCCGCGCGGCCGTATTTACCTGATGAAGCAGGTGCTGGAAGGCGCCACCCCCACCGCCAGGACCCAGCAGCATCTCGACCGCTGCCTGACCTGCCGCAACTGTGAAACCACCTGCCCATCGGGCGTGGAATACGGCAGGCTGCTCGACATCGGGCGCCACATCGTCGAGGAAAAAGTGGGCCGCAGCCCGCGCGAGGCCGCCACCCGGGCCGCCATCAAAACGGGGCTGCTGTCGCCGCTGCTGTTCAACACCGCGCTGAAGCTTGGTCAGAGCGTGCGTGGCCTGATGCCGGGCTTTCTGCAGGCGCGCATCCCCGCCGCCGAGGATTCGGGCACCTGGCCGGCGCCGCACCATGCACGGAAAATGCTCGTGCTCGAAGGCTGCGTCCAGCCCGGCCTCAAGCCCAACATCAACGCCGCCACCGCGCGTGTACTCGACCGCATCGGCATTTCGCTCATTACCGCCGCAGAGGCGGGATGCTGCGGCGCGGTCGCGCATCACCTCAACGATCGCGACGACAGCCTGGTCGCGATGCGCCGCAACATCGACGCCTGGATTCCGCATCTCGATGCCGGCGTCGAAGCCATCGTCATGACGGCATCGGGCTGCGGCGTGATGGTGAAGGATTACGGCTGGCTGCTGCGCGACGACCCGGCGTATGCAGACAAGGCCACCCGCGTATCCGCCGCGACCAGGGACATTTCCGAAATACTGGTGGCGGAAGCCGATGCCTTGAAGCAGCTCGGCACCTGCGCCATGCCCAAACGCATTGCCTACCATCCGCCCTGCACCCTGCAACACGGGCAAAAGCTCAGCGGCGGCGTCGAGACATTGCTGGCGCAAGCCGGGTTCGAACTCACGGCCGTGGCTGAAAAACACCTGTGCTGCGGCTCGGCCGGCACCTATTCCCTCCTGCAACCCGAGATTGCTGGTGCGCTCAAGACCCGCAAATTGAATCACCTGCAAGCCGGGCAACCCGAGTTGATCGTTACCGCCAATATTGGCTGCCTCACCCATCTGCAATCGGGAAGTTCGATTCCGGTACGGCACTGGGTCGAGCTTCTGGACAGCGCACTGGCCACATCCTGATGCGGCGCGGTTACGTGTCTTGCGGCCCCGTTTCCATCATCATGTATGGCAAAGCGGTTGACCAGGGCGGCGGATTGGAATTTGGCCCCTCATCGGTCCCCGTGAAAAAAACCGGCAGCCAATGACCCCCAAACCAGGTGATTCGGCCAGGATTTCAAACCGAACGATATACATATTCAAATGGGTTTTGCCACCTACAACACCAAATGGACACAGGGCTATCAAATCTCATGGCGACCGACGACGATCTTTTAAGCCGAACCCGCGCCGCCGTCTGGCACCCCTGCACCCAGATGAAGCAGTTGGAAGCCAACCCGCCGCTGGCCATCGCGCGTGGCGAGGGGCCGTGGCTGATCGATCCGGATGGCCGTCGCTACCTGGATGCGATTTCGAGCTGGTGGGTCAATCTGTTCGGCCATTGCAATCCGCGCATCAACGCCGCGATCACTGACCAGCTTGGCAGGATCGAGCATGTGATGCTGGCTGGCGCGACCCATGCCCCTGTGGTGGAGTTGTCCGAACGGCTGGCGCAGCTGACCGGGCTGGGGCATGCGTTCTATGGGTCGGACGGGTCTTCCGCCACGGAAATTGCGCTGAAAATGAGCGCTCACTACTGGCGCAACGCTGGCCAGGCGGAAAAGAATGAATTCATCAGCCTGAAAAACGGCTACCACGGCGAAACCGTGGGCGCGCTGTCGGTGACCGATATTCCGCTGTTCAAGCGCACCTACGAACCGCTGCTGCGGCACTCGGTGCAGGTGCCGACGCCGGATGCGCGACTGGCCGAGCCGGGCGAATCGGCCGAGGCCTTTGCCCTGCGTTGCGCTGCGGCGCTGGAAGCGCATCTGGCAGAACACGCCGCCAGCACCGCGGCCTTTATCATCGAACCGCTGGTGCAGGGCGCGGCCGGCATGGCGATGTATCACCCGCTGTACTTGAGCCGGGCACGCGAACTCTGCGACCAATACGGCGTGCACTTGATCGCCGACGAGATAGCCGTTGGCTTTGGTCGTACCGGGACGATGTTCGCGTGCGAGCAGGCGCCCCCGCTCTCGCTTGCAGGAGCGGGCATTAAAACAGTCAAGCCCGATTTCATCTGCCTGTCCAAAGGCATTACCGGGGGCTACCTGCCGTTGTCTGCCGTGCTGACGACCGAAGCGGTCTATGCTGCTTTTTACGGCGATGCCACGGCGCAAGGCTTTCTGCATTCGCACTCCTACACCGGCAATCCGCTGGCCTGCCGGGCGGCGCTGGCGGTGCTGGATATCTTCGAGTCGGATGGCATCATCGCCGCCAATCGCGAGAAGGCTGACCAATTCACGAAGCTTCTGGCCGAAGTGGCCGCTCACCCACGCATCCGCCATTTTCGTCAGCGCGGCATGATCTGGGCGTTCGATGTGGCGGACGCCCAGCCGGGCTTTGCTGCGCGCTTTCATCAGATGGCGCTGGCGCATGGGGTGTTCATCCGCCCGATCGGCGGCACGGTCTATGTCATGCCGCCTTACGTCACGGGCGCCGACGAGGTGCGCGACCTGGCGCAGACATTACTGGTTTGTCTCGATCATCCTGACGTTTGAACGGGTAGCCGATTTGGGGCTTGACCTTTGTTCGCGATGAAATTAAGGTAGTAATCAATCACTATCTTGGTAAAGATTGAATCATGTCCAGCGAACCCGAGTTCAATCAACCCCAGCGCAAACGACTGGGTGCAGACGAGCGGCGCGAGGAAATCATCCGCGTCACGCTGGAACTGGCCGACAAACAGGGCGTCGATGACGTCACCACTCAGGACATGGCGGAAGCGATGGGGGTGACGCAGGGCGCGGTATTTCGCCATTTCGCCAGCAAGGATGCCATCTGGCTGGCGGTGATGCAGTGGGTGCGCGACCGCCTGATGGCGGTCTTGGGGCACGCTGCGGCACAGGGGCGCGACCCGCTGGACGCGCTGCAGCGCATGTTTTTTGCCCACATCGAATTCATAGCCGGTCATCCCGCCATCCCGCGCGTGCTGACCTCGAGGCACCTGCATGGCCGCAATGCCATGCTGCGCCAACTGGTAACCGAAATCATGCTGGGCTACGAGGCGAAGATCGCCGGCCTGCTGACCGATGCCCAGGCACAGGGTCTGGCGCGCGCCGACCTCGATACCCACGCCGCCGCCACGCTGTACATCGGCATGGTCCAGGGGCTGGTGCTGCAATCCTCAATTTTGCGCGGCCGGCGTGCCATCGAGAAAGAAGCTGCCCGTACGTTTCCGGTTTACCTGCAGGCCATCCGTCAACAACCCTCCCAAGAAAGCCCCTCATGAAAATTCGCCACGCCGCCATGATCTCCCTGCTGTGTCTCAATCCAGGTGCTGCATACGCCGAGGAAAGCCATGATCATCATGGCCATGCCCCGGCTGCTGACAACCGCGCAGTGCTGAAGCTGACGCCGGACGAGCGCATGATGATTCTGGAAGAAATGCGCCTGTTCCTGGATGGCGTGCAGAAAATGACGTATTCGCTGAGCAAACAGGACATGCAGGCGGCAGCGGATGCAGCGCGCAACCTGGGCCAGAAAATGGTGCATGAGGTGCCGCCGGCATTGCGCGCCAAGCTGCCGCAGGAATTCAGGCAACTGGGTGCGGCGGTGCATGGTGGTTTCGACCAGATGGCAATGGACGCAGAAACCCTGAAGGATGTGGGCCATACCCTGAACCAGCTGTCCGCCACCCTGAAGAACTGTGCCAGTTGCCATGCGACTTATCAGATTCAGGGGCCTGTCTTGACCAACAATCACTGATTTGCCCCCATCATGAAACTCAGTAAACGCAGTGTGTTTCTGGTCATCGGGACGCTGGCCTTTCTGGCGGCCTTTGTCTGGCTGCTCACCACGCGCGGCCCATTGGCGCCGGTGGGGGTGGCATTCGCCACGGTCACGCGCGCCGATCTGAACCCGGACGTGTATGGCATAGGCACGGTAGAGGCCCGGCATGCCTATACGGTCGGCCCGATCCAGGCGGGGCGGGTGCTGCGGATGCTGGTTGACCAGGGCGATGTGGTCAAGGCCGGCCAGTTGCTGGCTGAAATCGATCCGGTGGACCTGCGCCAGCGCGCCGAGGCTGCCAGTAATGCGGCCGCGCGGGCACGTGAGGCGGAACTGGCGGCCCAGGCGCAGGTTGCCGAGGCGGATAGCCGGGCGAAGCTGGCACAGGCCAACCATGCGCGTTACCAGACGCTCTACCAGCAGAATTTCGTCGCCAGGGAAATGGCCGACAGCCGCCGCCATGAAGCCGATGCTGCACTGGCGGCACTGGCTGCGGCGCGTGCCAACGCCGCCGGGGCGCAGCGCGAGATCAGGCGTGCCCAAGCCGAGTTAGGGGGTATTGCGCAATTGCAAAACAGCCTGAGGTTGCTGAGTCCGATCGATGGCGTGGTGACCGCGCGTGAAGCCGAGCCGGGTGCCACCGTGGTGGCTGGACAGGCGGTGTTGCGGCTGGCCGATCCGGCGCGCCTGTGGGTGCGGGTGCGGGTCGATCAGGCGCGCGCGCA
>JAIOJU010000222.1 GCA_019911765.1 Thiobacillus sp. | reverse complement strand
CTATTACTGCGTCGACAACCTGCCGCTGGCCATGCTTCAGCCGCTGGTCGACCATCTGACACAGACCGGCCACACGCGTATCGCGATTGCCATTGACGCCCGCAGCAGCACGAATTTTGTTCAATTTCCGGAAATTGCGGAGGCCTTGCGCGGCCAGGGCGCCGACCTTCGGGTGATTTACCTCGAAGCGAAGACCCTGACCCTGGTTCAGCGTTTTTCCGAGACGCGGCGGCGGCATCCGCTATCCAGCGACACGGTTTCACTGCAGGAAGCGATTCAGCTCGAACGCGAAATGCTGGCCGACATCGCCCCGCTGGCGCACCGCATCGACACCAGCGACCTGTCCGCCTCCGCGCTGCGGCTCTGGATCAAGGACCTGATCGGCCAGGATCGTTCGCGCATCACCCTGCTGTTCGAGTCGTTCGGCTTCAAGCATGGCATACCACTCGATGCCGATCTGGTGTTTGATGTGCGCTGCCTGCCCAATCCGCATTACGTCGCCGAGTTGCGCCCGCTCACCGGTCGCGACCAGCCGGTCAAGGACTATCTGGAAGCCAGCCCCAACGCGATGGCGCTTCTCGCCGACATCCGCGGCTTCGTCGAAAACTGGCTGCCCTGTTTCATCCGCGACCACCGCGCCTATCTGACGGTGGCCATTGGCTGCACCGGCGGCCAGCATCGCAGCGTGTATTTTGCCGAAACACTGGCGATCGCTTTCCGGGAGCGCGAGCAGGTGCTGGTGCGGCATCGCGAGTTGTCCTGATGATGCGGGCAGGTGACGCAGGCGTGCTGCTCGCCGGAACGGGCCTCGTGATCACGCTGGCCCTGTATGCCTGGGGTGGCGACCGCGGTGAGACCGTCATCATCCGCGCAGCCGGCAAGATAGTGGAAACCACCTCGCTCGCCCAAACCCGCGTGGTCTCGGTCAGCGGCCCGCTTGGTCCCACCCGGATCGAAATCGAGCCCGGGCGTGCCCGCGTCGCGCGCGACCCATCACCGCGTCAGCTATGCGTCAAGCAAGGCTGGCTCACGCAGTCCGGCCAGGCAGCACTCTGCCTGCCCAATCAGGTGAGCCTCGAAATCCGTGGCCGCACCGTTGCCTATGACACACTCGGTTATTGAGTTTCCGGTTAGTGCCGACGACCGCCGTATTGCGCGGCTGGCTGCGCTGGCGATCGGCCTCACGCTTGCCGAGGCGGCGCTGCCCAGCCCGATTCCCGGCGTCAAACCCGGCCTCGCCAATATCGTCGTGCTGCTGGTCCTGCTGCAAGTTGGCTGGCGTGCGGCGGCCTGGGTCTCGGGGCTGCGCGTACTGGCCGGTGCCATTCTGCTGGGAAGTCTGTTCGCACCAGGTTTCTGGCTGTCTGCTGCCGGTGCATGCACCAGCCTGATGGTATTGGCATTGGCCCGTTATCTGCCCAGCCAACATTTCGGCCCCATCAGTCTGTCTGTTCTGGCAGCATTTGGGCACATTGGCGGGCAACTCGCGCTGGCTGGCTGGTGGCTGTTACCCGGTGCGGCAATCATCGGATTATTGCCGGTGTTTGCCGCCGCTGCCCTGATATTCGGTGCCGTCAACGGCGTCGTTGTCGCGCGGCTGCTTGCGGCTCCAACATCTTCAAACGAACAGCTTCAGGAATCGTAACAAGCGGCTGTACGCATATTCAAGTAGCGCGCGGTGGATTATTGGTGCCATCCAAGCGACAATTCATACCATGAACCTACCCCCCAATACCGTTACCCTGGCGCTGTCCGGTGCCTCAGGCATGGCCTATGGCCTGCGTCTGCTCGAATGCCTGCTGGCCGCCAATGTGCAGGTTTACCTGCTGGTTTCACA
This sequence comes from Thiobacillus sp., assembly GCA_019911765.1. Classification (GTDB taxonomy): domain Bacteria; phylum Pseudomonadota; class Gammaproteobacteria; order Burkholderiales; family Thiobacillaceae; genus Thiobacillus. Next base: position 2,817 of record JAIOJU010000222.1, on the reverse strand, counting down.
GGCCGCACATATCGTTGCCAAACAGGAACTGGGGGTAGCCCTGCCGGCGCGTCCGATGGATCTTGAAAAGCAGTTGTCCGAGTCGCTGCACGCACATGACGGCCAACTGCGTGTATTCAGCCGTGAAGACTGGAATGCGCCGGTCGCATCCGGCTCCAATCCGGCTGATGCGATGGTGGTGTGCCCATGCTCGATGGGCACGCTTGCCGCGATTGCGCATGGCCTGTCCGACAACCTCATCGAGCGCGCCGCCGACGTGATGCTGAAAGAGCAGCGCAAGCTGATTCTGGTGCCGCGTGAAGCGCCCTTTTCCACGCTGCATCTGGAAAACATGCTGAAGCTGTCGAAAATGAACGCGGTGATCCTGGCAGCCAATCCCGGCTTCTATCACCAGCCGCAAAGCATCGAAGACATCATCGACTTCATCGTTGCGCGCATCCTCGACCAACTGGGCATCCAGCACACGCTGATGGCACGCTGGGGTGAAGGCCGATGAATCACACCATTCCCCTGTTCCCGCTCAATACCGTGGTCTTCCCCGGCGGAGTGCAGCCGCTGCGGATCTTTGAACAACGCTACCTGACGATGATCAAGCAGGCCATTGCCGACAATACCGCCTTCGGGATCTGCGCCATCCGCGAAGGCACCGAGACCGGCAGTCCCGCCCTGCCCTACACGATCGGCACACTCGTTCACGTCACCGACTGGGACATGCCGCAAAACGGCATCCTGCATATCGACACGCTCGCGCAGGAACGCTTCGTCATCCGCAACACCCAGACCGATTCCAGCGGCCTGATCACGGGTACCGTTGAATCGGTCCGCCCGGAGTCTGCCGTGGCCATCCCCGACGACCTCGAACTCGCCGTCGAAATCCTGCGTCACATCATCGACGAATATGGCAACGCGCACTTTCCTGCGCCACACGCGTTCGACAATGCCGTGTGGGTGGGCTATCGCCTGTCCGAAGTGCTACCGCTCAAACTCAGCATCAAGCAGGACCTGCTGGAAATGAACGACAGCGTAATGCGCCTGCGCATCCTCACCGAATTCCTCAAAAAGCAGATCAACTGATGGCGCGCTTTTATCCTGCACTCGAAGCCAGACACCGCGATTTCATCGCTGCGCAAAAACTGTTTTTTACCGCAAGCGGAACCGGTGACAGCCGGATCAACCTGTCGCCCAAGGGCATGGACAGCCTGCGTGTGCTCTCGGACAGTCGCGTCGCCTATCTCGACCTTACCGGCAGCGGCAACGAAACCGCCGCCCACCTGAAACACGATGGCCGCATGACGATGATGTGGTGCAGTTTCGATGCCGATCCGCTGATTCTGCGCCTGTACGGTCACGGTCACGTCGTGCGCCGGCAGGATGCCGCATGGGCTGAACTGCACCCTCACTTCGCGGCACTCCCCGGCGAACGCCAGATCATCGTGCTCGACATCGACGCCGTGCAGACCTCGTGCGGCTATGCCGTGCCGACGTATACCTACATTGGTGAACGCGACACCCTGGCGCGCTGGGCCGAGAAAAAAGGCGCAGTGGGTTTACTGGATTACTGGCGCGAAAAAAACCAGGTCAGCATCGACGGCCTGCCCACTGACCTGCTGGAGGACACACCATGAAACGGATAGCGATTCCATTTGCAATGATCCTGACCGCCTGCGACCCCACGCCGCCGCCGCAACCTGAAACCGCCCGCACGCCCAACCCGGTATTTGAAACCCAGATTCAGGCAGTGGAAAAAGCCCGTGCGGTGGAAGGGCAGGTGATGGAAGCCGCCGAAGCGCAGCGGAAACAGATGGAAAACGCTGCGCAGTAGCAGTAGCATGCCTTCTTAGATTATCTGGATAACAGTCTTGCAGTTTTGTTGCGTTATTGGCGGTTAAACCCAAAATACGCATTCAGATCATTGCAAATGTCGGTTTTTTTTACACGCTCAACCTGATGGGCGCATATATTGTCAATATAAACAACGCACTATGTTTTCGGCATACTAATTGCATTTTTTTTACCGAGTCTGGCAGTTAAACTTAAACCAATAAGTTACTAATTAATAATTCTGGAGTGAGGAACACATGAAATTACACGCATTAAGCATGATTGCGGGTCTGATGATGGCGAGCAACACCTACGCATTGACCAATCTTGATCTGATCGACACACATTATCTGGGCGCGTTTGATGGCGGGGAACTCTACGGCGAAGTCTTCACCGTAGCGGATGCCGGTACGATCAACCACGCGCTGACATTCAACATCACGGGCGCCCTTTACGCGGGCTCGGGGATCTTCGATCTTTCTCTGGGCAACATCACCAACATCAGCAGCCTCACCGCGCAAATCTTCGCCGGAAACAGCAGTACTGCCTACGCGTCCTTCAACCCAAGCCCGGTGTTGGGTAGCGACCTTCTCATTCTGCCCTTTGGCACCTACTTCGGGGTCGGCAACTACACGCTCAAGATCAATGGTCAAGCGACAGGCAATGGGGCGTTCGGTCTTCCCAATGGCGCCTACACCATCGGCGCCGTGACGCTGCCGGTTCCGGAACCCGAAACCTATGCCATGCTGCTGGTCGGTCTTGGCCTGGTTGGCTATCGTTTACGCCAGAAGAACCGCGCTGCTGGACAAACAAGCCTCAATTAAGTCGGATTTCTTTACACTCCAAAACGCCGGCTTTGCCGGCGTTTTTTATGCTGATCTCCCAGATGACATCCGGTTCCGGCCGTAATCCGGGCACCCTTCCTTACGGCTCGGCGATCAAACGCTGCACCACCGCCCCCGCCAGCATCAAGCCAAACAACGGCGGCATGTAGCT
>JAIOJU010000221.1 GCA_019911765.1 Thiobacillus sp. | reverse complement strand
CGTCATGACGATCGCGTACTTTGACCGTCTTGGCGTACCCCGTCTCTCATGACCTCAACTCCTCGAACCGCCCGGTGCGGACCCGCATGCCGGGTGGTGTGGCAGGGGCGCGACCTATAATGGTCGTCCCCTATGCCGATTGATGAGAGTTGCGGGTTAAACCAGCTTGCGCCTGCGGTGTGCCATCAGACCAACCAGTCCAAGGCCAGCCAGCATCATGGCGTAGGTTTCTGCTTCAGGAACCGGGGTGATCGAGAAATGGCGAAGCATGTTTTGGCTAGAGTCGTAAGCCCAGAATTCTGTGCCACTGGCACCCAATCCATAAACCGTGGTGTCAAATCCAAGCGTCCCAAGTAGCTGGCCCGTGTGCGCATCGTAATATTTGCCGTTACCGAAGGCGATATCGCCGGTTGCCGCGTATATCACTTCCGGAAAAATACGCAGATTGTGGCTGACATCAAGCGGGTCGACCTGCAGGCGCCCGTAGTAGACGGCACTGCTGTCAGTGGCAAGAGAAATGGGCGCACCATAGCAACAATTGTAGCCATGGGCGGTACCATAAATACCTGAGCCTTCTTGCTTGAAGAAGTTATTGTTAACCAACTTGAAAGCTTGGATTTCATCCGAACTGATCCCAGCGTTGCCGTGCAGTAGGCGACCAGTCGCCGGGTCATAACGGAAGTCTCCCCCATAGACGCCAGCATAGTAGCCTGGCCCCCAGTATCCACTGGACGAGTTGAGGATGGTCGCCGCGCTGCCCGGTCCCCAGGAATTGTTGGTAAATGTTACCCACTGGTCTTTAGATTTCAGAATAAATTGGTTGTCCGATACCGCTTCAATATTTCCAGCTATGTAAGTGGATTTCGTTTCCCATGTACCGTTGGAAAGATCAAGGCGATGGACATAGCTTTGGTTCAAAGGCGTTCCGTAACCGATGTTTTCACCACCATAGTCTGCGGCGAAAACGTAGCGTCCACTGCTAGGCGAGATGGACATATCCGTAAAATTCCAATTTGAAAAATGTATGGAGGTATTGCTTGTTCCAAGATCGACCGTAGCAATAGCACTGGCAGAATTCTTGATGATCAAACTGTTGTAGGTCGATGAATAGATCAGTTGTGTAGCACTTGTCGGTGCGTTCAGCTTGCCAATCTCATAAAACTGCGTGGTTGCATACGCTTGGGTGCTGGCTAGGCAAAAGACAAGAGCGAAGCTCTTGAGACATACGCCGTCTACAAATTGGGTTTTTCTTAATGACTTCATTGGGAGATTCCTCATTATGGAGTTGGTGTAATTGTTCTCCGCGAACGTTGTTATTGATTATCTGGGTCTATAAACCGTTGCCCGAATCTTTATTTACGTGGAGGGCAAATTAGCTTGCGGTGGCGTGCCCCCAGCAGACTCAGCAAGCTTGCCCCGACCAGCCAGATGGTGCCGGGTTCGGGCACCGTCACCGTCGTTGCAATACCCTCAAGGTGCCAGCTTGTAGAAATACCAGGAAAAGGTCCAGACGTCATGACATGGGACCAATCAGCTGTGTAGTAATAATGGTTTTCGTCTAACTGCGAGACGGATGTGAGTAATGTGTCCACATCCGGGGGCAAGGCATACTCAACGCCATTCCACAGAGTTCCCCAACCGGACAAGTCCAAAGCCATGGTTCCGCCCGTTATCGATCCGGTTGGCGCGCCGTTCAAAGTATGCGGGAAGGCGGGGACCTCGAAAAAAGTGAAACCAGGGGTGAAAGCGCCCATCCCTTGGGTCTGCCCCATGATAATTGCGCCATCGAGGCTGCCGGCACTGCTAAAGCCAGAGTCAGCGGGGAAGACGGAAGCGAAGAACTCTCCGCCCACGTTGGAAACCGCGGAGGTTCCCTGCCCACCCGAGGCGATGCCGATTTCCTCAATCGTCATGCTTTGGATGATAGATGCCTGCGCCATGCTGCTTGCCATGCAGCAGCCCAAAGCGATCCCTGCCAGCGTTTTTGTAATATTTTTCACGTCTCCCCCTCGTTTGTTTTTTGGATTTATATGTTCCGGTGCGCTCGTGTTGACCGGAAAACGCGACCCTTGGTCCGAGTATGCAAGATATATTCCTGTCTCGCTAAAACCTGTCATTGGTCAATCAGAACAATGGCTTGTGCTGTAGATTGGGAGTGTCTGAAAAAACGAGCGTAAAAAATTCCGACATGGGCGCAGAAGCATGAGCGCGTCCCTCTTCGTCCGATGCACATTCGGCATTTGGCTCTTCCGGGGGTAGAATGCCGCCTCGGTTCTGAGGAGCGCTGCGACGATTTGTTCGCCAGGCGCTGGACGCTTCCCCACTGCGACGTCCGGATAGGGGTTCGCAGGGGAAACAGCGTTGCGAACCGGGTTGTCACTCAGAGGGTTATCGGCAAGGCGGCCGTAGTCAACGCTGCCACAGGTAATTCACAAAATATTATCGGGCGAGCCTCTCGCCCCCTCGTGCTGAGGAGCGCTGCGACTGTTGTCGGGCTTAAGCCGACAACAGCCAGGCTCAGTGCGAGCGAAGTTTCAACTGCGCTCGTTGACTTGCAGCGGTTTTGCGGGCGAACGAGCTTCCACCCGGCCGCTGCCATTCAAGGAGTTTTACCATGAAGGCAGTCACCACACTCTCAAGTTTTAACGATTACATCATTGCCGACCTGTCGCTTGCCGACTGGGGCCGCAAGGAAATCAAAATTGCCGAAACCGAAATGCCGGGCCTGATGGCGATCCGCGAGGAATTCGCCGCAGCCCAGCCGCTGAAGGGCGCGCGCATCACCGGTTCGCTGCACATGACCATCCAGACCGCGGTGCTGATGGAAACGCTGACCGCCCTGGGCGCCGAGTTGCGCTGGGCGTCGTGCAACATCTACTCGACGCAGGATCACGCGGCGGCGGCGATGGCGGCCGAATGCATTCCGGTGTTTGCGGTCAAGGGCGAGTCGCTGGCCGATTACTGGGACTACACCCACCGCATCTTCGAGTGGGCGGATGGCCCCCAGGGTGAGAAAACATTCTCGAACATGATCCTCGACGACGGCGGCGATGCCACCCTGCTGCTGCACCTGGGCGCGCGTGCCGAAAAAGATATCTCGGTCGTCGCCAATCCCACCAGTGAGGAAGAGCGCGTGCTGTACGCCGCAATCAAGGCCAAACTGAAAACCGATCCGACCTGGTATTCGGTGCGCCTTGCCGCCGTCAAGGGCGTGACCGAGGAAACCACCACCGGCGTGCACCGCCTGTACCAGATGCACGCCAAGGGCGAACTCAAGTTTCCGGCAATCAATGTCAACGATTCGGTGACCAAGTCCAAGTTCGACAACCTGTACGGCTGCCGAGAATCGCTGGTCGACGGCATCAAGCGCGCCACCGACGTGATGATCGCCGGCAAAGTCGCGCTGATCGCCGGTTATGGCGATGTGGGCAAGGGCTCGGCCCAGGCCATGCGCGCGCTGTCGGCGCAGGTGTGGGTGACCGAAGTCGACCCCATTTGTGCGCTGCAGGCGGCGATGGAAGGCTATCGCGTGGTGACCATGGAATATGCGGCCGACAAGGCCGATATCTTCGTAACCTGCACCGGCAATTACCATGTCATTACCCATGAC
>JAIOJU010000220.1 GCA_019911765.1 Thiobacillus sp. | reverse complement strand
ATCGCCTTATGAGTCCGGTCAGTCCCTGAGGCTGGAACGCTTCTTCGGAAGCCGGGATTCAATTTGTTATTTCAACCCAGCGGGGTGCAACCACCCCGCACTGGGTTCGGCTGCCTCCGCGTTTTCATTTAGGAGAGCAGCGCTATGAATTACCGTACCCGCAAGGTATCCGAGATTGACGTGGATGGATTGACCGCCGAGTTGAGCTTCGAGCCTTCCTGCGTCATGAACTACGTGGAACACAAGATCGAAAAGCAAGGTGGCCTGGTCGCAGTTGGCTATCTTGTTGACGATCATGATGTGGAAAATCCCTTAGACGACTGTGACGGAATGGGTCATATCTATTCTTCGCACCGTCACTCTGGCCAGCACGCCAAGATGCAAGACGTACTTGGCCTGGACTCGGACTGGCAACGCGATCTATCCCTGCGAGTGGTCGAGCGCGAGGCGGAGTCTGCCTTGAAGGCGTTGGTCAGTACCAGGTTCCAAGTCGATCTGGTTGCGTTCATCCTTGAGTGCGCCAATAACAATGGAATGAGCCGCGATCAGGCGATTGAGTATTTCGCCGGGGACTTCACAGGCCAGCTTTCTTACCACCGGGAAACCTGGCTTACTGAAAAAGTGCGTGAGCAAGTCACTTGGGAGAGCCTGCTTGATGAGGCTTGGCAATTAGCCAGACTGTCAGGGCAAGTGGGCGATCCCTACACCGTCATGCTCGATTGTTATGAGCATGGTGGCCAGGCTTGGTCGGTGACAGGCTCTGGACCGCAATGTCTGTTTGATACGGCTCGGGGTGCCGGTGTTTGGGTGCCCGATCAATTCCTTCGTGAAGAGCTGGACTCGATCAAGACCAATGAAGGCATTGATGCGGCGCGTTCCAAGGCAGTCGAATTTGCGCGTCAGGCACTCGGGTCGTACAACGCCTGGCTGGCGGGTGACTGTTACGGGGTGGCGGTCGATGTATTTTCGACCGAGGGTGATCGCCTGAAACGGATCGACGAGTCTGCGGTATGGGGCTATGTCGGCAGAGAATGGGCAGAAGAATCACTATCTGAGGAGGTCAGTGCAGTGCTTGGCAATGCTGTCCTGAAAGCTGCATGAACCCTATATCTGATATTCCCCTGTGGGCATTTGAATGGGCCGGGGCATTTCTTGGTCTGACTGGCGCCGCATTGCTCTCGCTCAATGTGAGAGCAAGCCGCTTCGGCTGGCTGCTGTTCCTGCTGTCCAACGGTGCCTGGATTGCGTATGGAATCAAGGTTGGCACGCATGGACTGGTTGTAATGCAAATCGGCTTCACGCTCACAAGCCTGATGGGTGTTTATCGCTGGCTGGTGGCAGCAAAAATGTAGTTTCAAGTGAATTCCGCTCAATGCGGCTACCCGGGGGGTGCAATCCCCTCCGGGGGATTCCCCTCCTTTTGTTGATTGAAAAGGAGAAGGAAATGGATGCAAACGAGCACACGCAGTTCTATCTTGACCAACTCAAACCTTTGGTTGGCGGGGTCATAGAGGATGCCGTTCGTACTGACGGGGATGAATTCGGCGACGAGTTTTTCGGGCTAGCCATCAGATGCAAGGATGGCGAAGTCAGACATTTGATCATCCTGGCGGACGATGAAGGCAATGGCCCTGGCAGCTTCGAAATTGTTGAAGGAGAGAGCCACCTTTCAGGTTCAACCGGTTCAAACAAAGGCACCGCAGGATCGGAAGCGATACAAACGGTTGTGGTGTGGATTGAAGGCGGAATCGTGCAATGGATGGCATCGGATCATCCCATGCGCTACCTGGTGCTCGATGCCGACACGGATGGTAACGACAGCATGGACGTCACGATGGAAAACGGAAGCATTGCAGAGGTCATCCACACTTCTTCCACAGTGCTTGCAGATCACCTTCCTGAGTGGGTGACGAAGTTGGTGGAGGAAGTCGAAGGCCAGTAGCAAAGCGGTAGATCAAATTTCTTAACCCTGTCGGGGCATCCCCGTCAGGGGGTGTCTCCGGATTTCTTCTAGGAGATGCAAATGGAAATGGAAATGATGAGACATTATCTGGTGACCTCAATTGGCGAAAACAAAGGTGCGCCGCGGGTGTGGCTTCAAGGTTCCAATCTGGATCATGTTGGATTCAAGCCCGGCACTCGATTCGACATCAAGCTGGATGACGCGAGACTGGTGCTCACTCGATCCGATCAGGGAATTCGTGTGGTCTCGCGGAAACGGCGAGGCGAAAGCGAGTATCCGGTCATCGACATCAATAGCAGGGAACTGCTGGAGATGTTCGAGGGTATGAGCGCGGTACGGGTGGTGATGCTGGAGGAGGAAATTCATATCCTTCCGCTTGCAACCGAGCTGCGTCGCCAGGAGAGGGTCGAGCGAACTGCCGCCAAGATGGGGCAGGGCGACCCGCTGGAAATTGGGTCGCTTTCCCATGGCGGCGGCATCATGTGCCATGCGATTCATACGGGGCTATACCGTGAGGGTCTGGATTCGAGGCTGGTTTTTGCCAACGAGATCAGACCCGAGCTGCTCGATCATGCCAGGGAGGCCAATGATTGCTGGGAATCCGACACCGTAGGAATTGCGGCTCCCATGCAGGAATTGGCCTTTGATCGCTGGGCCATGGCCAGGCTTCCAGGCGTGGACATTCTGGAGGCCGGGATCCCGTGTTCTGGCGCCAGCCTCTCCGGACGCTCCAAGCGCAAGCTTGGCGTGCCGGAGGATCATCCCGAGGTAGGCCATCTGGCCGTTGCCTTTCTTGCGATCGTCGCAGCGGTCAACCCGTTGGTAGTGGTTCTGGAAAACGTGCCCCCGTATCGGGATACGGCCAGCGGCGCCATCATCCGATCTCAGTTGCGAGACCTTGGCTACGCAGTCCATGAAGTGGTGCTGTCCGGCGAGTCCTTCAATGCAGTCGAGGACCGCAAGCGCTATTGCATGGTGGCCGTGACCAATGGGGTGAGCTTTTCGATGAACGACCTGGCGGTGCCGGACAGAATCCCGATCACCCTTGGAGATGCGCTGGATGAGGTCGACGACGACGACCCAAGGTGGTCGACCATGCCGGGTTTGAAAGCCAAGCAGGAACGCGACAAGGAGGCCGGCAAGGGATTCATGATGCAGGTTTTCGATGGTGGTTCTACCCGGATCGGGACTGTCACCAAGGGTTACGCCAAGGTGAGAAGCACCGACCCGAAGATCCGCCACCCGCGCAACCCTGACCTGCTCCGTCAATTGACCGCGGGGGAGCACGCCCGGGTAAAGCAAATTCCCGAGCGTCTGATCGATGGGCTTTGCGAAACAACTGCTCATGAAGTCCTTGGCCAGTCGGTGATCTATGGGCCGTTTATGGCGATCGGTGCCTTGATTGCAAACGCGCTCAAGCGCTGGGCAATCGAGGGGCCAAGCGGTTTCCAACAAGGCGATGCAGCACTGATTGCTTGCGGTTAGTTTTTGCCCTCCCTCCGGGGGGGCTTTTCTCGAACGCGCGGGCTGATGCCAGCGTGTTGGGGAAAGGCTCCGGGCCTTTGAGGTGTTTTTCTGCTGGCTGTCAGTTTCAGCCCGACCGATGCGCGTCACGCATCGCCTTATGAGTCCGGTCAGTCCCTGAGACCGGAACGCCGCGATGCCCCCACAAGGGCATGGAGGCTGGGATTCAATTCATCAACCCAGCGGGGTGCATCCACCCCGCAAGGGGACGGCTGCCTCCGCGTTTTTCAGGAGAGCTGCAATGAGATGTATCAACGAACAACTGACCAAGGCAAACGACTGTTTGCGATTTGCGGCCGATGATCTGCGGGGTGCACTGGCCGACGCCAACGCGGTGCAAGCACTTGTGCTGTTGCCGCTGATCGCCGACACGAGCAGACTGGCGCGGCAGGTCAGCGCACTGATCGAAGCGATGGGGGCTTGCGAAAGTGAAGCGCAGCATAAGCTCGACTGGGAACTGATCGAGAAAGTGATGGCGAAGCACGGTATTTCGGGTGACATCGCGCCACTGGAATCAGAAAGCGGGTTCATTGCCAGGCTTCTTGATGAGGCATGTTCCAGATCCTCGTGGACTCAACATGCATCTGATGAAGTGGACGGCATGATATCCATCGAGATGAAACGCCATGTCCTGCATCTCGACGACCTTGAAGAGGCGGTGTCCTTTTACGCAGATGATATTGAACCTGGGCAAGGTGGCGTTCTTCAAGGAAAGCTGAGGGACTTTCCCGGATGTACCCACGTGTCCTTGATTCGGAGTGACTGGATCACCGTGGCAGCCTGTCTGCGGTATGCAGACAATCACAGCGCGGCAGCATATATCGAGGAAATTATCGATGCAGGCGTTGGCGAATAAGTGGGCTGAGCAAGGCTTGTAAAGACGCTTGAAACGCGCATAATTAATCAAGTTGCACCTGCTGGCTGTCAGTTTCAGCTCGACCGATGCGCGTCATGCATCGCCCTTGAATGCCGTTCAGTTCCTGAAAACGGCGGGTCTTCCGACCTGGAATTCCATCGCAGTTCAACCACCCCATGGGGAGTCACGACTCCCCTCCGGGAAAGTGCTCCCCTTTTTTCCAGGAGCACGCCATGCTTTACAAAATATCGGAACTCTCTGACCTGTATGCGGATGCTTGCATCCGGGACGAATCGGGTGAGTTGATGTTCCTCTCCCTGTACGGTCGGGACACTGCGATTCAGCAGCTTCTCGCCGCATTCACCTTGAAGGAAAGCTGCGGAGGCTTGTCTGGTTTTCGCCTCACGCCAGTCAATGACGGCGATGGCCGCTCGGTCGAGCAAGTACATGTACGCACTCCGGACCGGCTCACTAAATTCAGCGGACGATTACCCAGGGATAACCTCTTTGGGAACCTTGTCCACACCTGGATATACGATACAGCTCTGCTAAAGCCTGACAGGTCTACCAAGACCGCGTGGTTCATGCTGGACGAGCCATTTACACCGGAAGCAAGGCCTCGATTGCTGCAGGGGATATGGTCTTCGTACAAAACCCTCTCACCTGTGCCGTTACTCGATAGCTGGAGGGACGTAGTCATACGGGCAACCCATGCCGAGTGCGTGAGTTTTCTGGAAGACAGTGACCATCCACCGATCGGAAAAGTAACGGCTGCCAAAGTCATGTTGACCGAATCATTTTCGGACGACGTGTCGAGAATGGTTCAGGCAGGCATGATCGGCCTGAATGGCGAGGAAGAGGCTTACCTCGAACAGGCTCGAAGCGCCACCGTCATGGCAGCTTAGCGTCAGCGATTTATCAACCCAGCGGGGCGCAACACCCCGCAAGGGGATGGCTGCCTCCGCGATTCTTTGGAGGGTCATATGGTGGCTATCAGCACCTATCAGATCACCCGCCGTGAGGCAGGAATGTACGAAGTACGCCTTCTGGTGGACGGCACCCCATGCCCAGGGCGAATTGGCATGCTGAGCGGGCGTCCAGGGCATTGGGAGGCAGAGTGGGTGGATGGCTCCCGCGTTGGATCATTCAGAACACGCCTGGAAGGTGCCAACGCACTCGAAAACTACAGATATTTCGTTTGAGGCATCTCGACATTGCCCCTCCAATTCGGGGGGCTTTTCTCGAACGCGCGGGTGATGCCGGCGTGTTGGAGAAAGGCTCCGGGCCTTTGAAGTGTTTTGCTGCTGGCTGTCAGTTACAGCCCGACCGATGCGCGTCAGGCATCGCCTTATGAGTCCGGTCAGTCCCTGAGACCGGAACGCCTCGATGCTCCCACAAGGGCATGGAGGCCGGGATTCAATTCATTAACCCAGCGGGGTGCATCCACCCCGCAAGGGGACGGCTGCCTCCGCGTTTTTATTTAGGAGAGCGGCAATGGTATTTCCCAAAACGATTCAGTGGCGCGGACAGACCTATCAGGTGCCATCAATGTCCGAAATCGAGGTGTGGGTGCTCGACTCGGTATGTGAAACCCCGGAAGGGGATTGTGTCGAGCCCGACCATCCCGATAGCTGGCTCAGCCTTCTGGGCATTATCTAAAGGGGATCATCATGATGAGAGAAGAATTCTCGGAGTCTGAGGTGAACCTGATTATCCAGGGGCTGGATTTGCTACTTGCAGGAAAGCGGGAAGCACACAGGTGGGCGGATGAGT
>JAIOJU010000219.1 GCA_019911765.1 Thiobacillus sp. | reverse complement strand
CCCCACCCGCTCAGCCACGCCGATCTTCGCCTCCATCCCCGACGAGAACCCCAGGTAATCCGCCTCGATGCCATCGCTGAAGATCACGCCGTTTTCCGGCATCAGCGATCGAAGGATCAGCCTGTCGGTGCCGTTGACCCGGCCGAACACCATGCGGGTTTGCGAGGTACGGCTGGGAAAAGGCTCGCGCACGGCAAATTGCAGCATGCGTTCGTCCCAGTCCCAGGCCTGGTAAGCATCACCCACGTCAGAGCCATAGGCACCGGCTATGGCCAGCGAGCCGGTGACGATGCTGCGCATCCAGGCTGATGAGCCGAGCCCGGTGGAGACGATGATGCCGCTGGAGGACTGTCTTTCCTTCTGCTCCCCGAGCTCGATCTCGTAGCGCGCCGAGGTGTGGGTACGCGGCCCGATGAACAGGTCGTTCACCGCCAGCAGGCGCTGGCCGTCGCTCAGCACGGCTTCGGCCATGGTCACGCTTTGGTCCGGGCGCCGGTCATATTCCACGTCGGGCATCACCCGGGCCAGGTCCATGGGCTGAAACGGCAGCAGCACGCCGTCGAAGCGGGCGGGTTCGGGGTTCACGCCCAGCAGCGGCTGGCCAGCCAGGTATTTCAGGGTGTTGGCCACCAATCCGTCCTGCCCCAGGGCGACGACGATGTCGCTGTCACCAAATACAAAGTTGGGCAAAAAGCTGCGCTCGATCACCTGGTGGCGGCCGCGCGCTTCCAGGGTGGCCAGGGTGATGCGCCGGGCGTCCTGGTAAACCGTGTGTTCGCGCACGTAGTCGGAGAAATCCGCCCCCAGGTGTTCGATGTAGAAGCGGGCCTGTGCAAGGGTGTGGTAACGCGCCACCAGCTCCTCAAGCCGGGTACGGCGCGTCACCAATACCACCTTGCGCTCAGCTGCGGCGACCATTGCTCACCTCCGGCAGTTTGGAATCCAGCAACGACTGCAACAACTCGGGCGACACGTTGAGACTGCCGATGCGCTCGGCGCGTTCGGCGATGCCGCCAAAGGCCTGGGCGATGAGCTGGCCTGGCTGCATACCGATGGCAGCCAGCGCCTGAACGATCCGGGGGTCGGCGGTTTCCAGCGCCTTCATGATCGCGCCCACCCTGAATGCTTCGGCCTCTGCCAGGCTGCGGCTATTGTCGGTTTGGCCTTGCACAAGGTCTTTGCGGCGCGCTTCCAGGGTGATGCTCGATTCCATGTCGGCACGCTCCAGCTCGTGCTTCTTCTGCTTGACCGAAGCTTCGGCTTCCATCTGCGTTTCGCGGATCAGGCGCTTTTTCAGTTCCACCGCCACTTCGGTGTCCAGTTCGCTTTCGCGGATGGCGCGTTCCTGTTCCACCGCTGCGTTGCGGCGGGAGAAGATGGCCTCGTCGGCGGTGCGTAGAATGGTTTCGCGCGCTTCGGCCTCCAGCGCCCGCGCGGTCTCCGGCGTGGGTTTGATGGCCAGCACCGATACGCCCAGGATCTCCAGCCCCAGCGCCACCACTTCGGTGTGGCTGCCCAGCTGGCTGGCCACCTGGGTGGCGATGATCTCCGATGCGCGCAAGGCATCCTTGATCGCCATGTTCTTCACCGCTTGCTGCAGCATCACTTCGGTGATCGACGACACCCGCTGCGGCAGTTTCTGGTAATCGTCCGACAGGTAGGTGCGGCCGTCGGCGCGCAAGGCAAAGTCGAGCATGGCCGATGCCTTGCGCGGATCGGCCACACGGTAGGCCACCTGGCCCTGCACGGTCACCGACTGGAAATCGTGCGTGACCAGTTCAAAGATGAAGGGCTCGTCGCGGCTGCCCACCGGCACGGCCGACACGGTGGTGGTGGGGCCATAGTAGAAGAAGGACAACCCGGCGCCTTCGCGCACGACCTTGCCGCCGCGATACTGGAGCAAGTAGGTTGTGGGTTCGGCTTTTACGAATGCAATTCCTAACATGATCATCCCCTCAATAAAGTTGTACACAGCAACTAACTTAGTTGCACAGTAGAACTTAGTTGATAGAATGTCAACGCGTCATTCAATTTTTTTACCGGACCCGTGCCCATGCCCAAAAACCCGCCGTCATCCCAGTCGTTTCCGCGCCCGTTTACCGCGGTGGACGTGGTCATCTTCACGGTCATCGACGATCAACTACATGTGCTGCTGGTGAAGCGGCCCTCGGGCAGCGGCGAGCCTTATCCGGGCAGGTGGGCGCTGCCGGGTGGCTATGTGGATATCGAACGCGACAAGGACCTGCAAGCCTGCGCACTGCACAAGCTCAAGGAGAAAACCGGCGTGGTCAGCCCGTATCTGGAGCAGCTGGGCAGCTGGGGCAGCGCAAGCCGCGACCCGCGCGGATGGACCGCCACCCATGTGTACTTCGCGATGCTGCCGCACACCGCCGTGAAGCCGGCACCGGGCAGCCAGCCCGGCGAGATGGGCTGGTTTCAGGTGGTGGACGACGGGGTCGGGCAGAAGCTGGCGTTTGACCACGACACCATACTGGCCTCCGCCATTGCCCGCCTGCGCGGCAAGGCCGAATACACCTCGCTGCCGGCCTACCTGCTGCCCGACACCTTCACCCTGAGCGAGCTGCAGCACGTGTTTGCCGTGGTGCTGGGGCGTCCGGTGGACAAAAGCGGCTTTAGAACCCGCGTGCTGTCAGCCGGTTTGGTGGAAGAAGCC
Source organism: Thiobacillus sp. (assembly GCA_019911765.1). Taxonomy (GTDB): domain Bacteria; phylum Pseudomonadota; class Gammaproteobacteria; order Burkholderiales; family Thiobacillaceae; genus Thiobacillus. Next base: position 157 of record JAIOJU010000219.1, on the reverse strand, counting down.
GATGGTGTGAGAACCGGCCAAAGTCGGCCCGCGCAACTGTATCGGCTGAAGATGCCGCAGCAGCCGACGTTTTTCCCGCGGACGTTCAATCCGCGCAAGGATTAGCGTGAGAGCTGAATCCATTCAGGATTCGCGCGCCGGGTTGTTGGCTACGCTT